>DASVFM010000050.1:0-19754 GCA_036380055.1 Casimicrobiaceae bacterium | reverse complement strand
GCGGTGAGCGCGTCGTGACGCTCGACGCCGACCTGCAGAATCCGCCCGAGGAGATCGGCAAGCTGCTCGCCGCGATGGACGCCGGGCATGACTACGTCGGGGGAGTGCGGCGGACGCGCGAGGACGCGTGGTGGCGTCGCGTCGCCTCGCGCGCGATGAACGGCATGCGCGAGCGGATCACGCGGATCCGCATGACTGATCAGGGTTGCATGCTGCGCGCCTATAGCCGCGACATCGTGCGCGCGATCGCCGCCTCGCAGGAAGTCAGTACCTTCATCCCGGCGCTCGGCTACACCTTCGCGAGCAGCCCGACCGAGGTCGAGGTCGCGCACGCCGAGCGCGCCGCGGGAGAGTCAAAATATTCGCTCTACCGGCTCGTGCGACTGAATTTCGACCTCGTCACCGGCTTCTCGCTCGTGCCGCTGCAGCTCTTCTCGATGTTCGGGATGATCGTGTCGGTCGGCGCCCTCGCCACGTATCTCATCGTCATCGTCCAGCGCCTCGTGCAGGCGGGATGGCGCGAGGGTTTCGCCACGCTCTGGGACCGGGACATCCTCGCCTTCTTCCTCATCGGCATGCTCCTGTTCGGCCTGGGGCTCGTGGGCGAATACGTCGGACGCATCTACCAGCAGGTGCGGGCGCGGCCGCGATATACGATCCGGACCCTGCTCGAGCGCGACGGTGGCTGAGCAGACGCGCGACGGAGAGGCCGCGCCAGCAAACGAGGCCTCGCATCGGAACGCGCTCGCGCACGTCGCGCGCGGCGATCTCGCCGCAGCGCGCGCGGCTTGGCAGGCCGTCCTCGCCCGCGCACCGCAAGATCGCAGCGCGCGCTACCAGATCGGGCTGACGTGGCACGATGCCGGTGACCCGTCGCGGGCCGCCTCATGGTATCGGCAGCAAATCGAGACGTTCCCGGACTCGTTCGAGGCCTGGCACAACCTGGGGCTCTGCCTGTTCGCCCTCGGCGCATTCCGCGAAGCCGCCGAGGCGGCGCGCGCCGCTGTCGACTTGAGGAACGACCACTACGCGGCGCGGATGAGCTTCGCTGCATCGCTGGACGCCGCAGGCGATCCGGGTGCGGCCGCGGCAGCGTACGGGGAGGCATACCGCTTGCAGCCGACCGAGGTCGAGCCGCTGGAAAAGGCTGCCGCCGCGTTCGCGCGTATAGGCGAGCTGCCGGAGGCGATCGCCTTGCTCGGCCGGGCGATCGCGCTCGCTCCGGCACGCGCCTCGCTCTGGTGGGCGCGTGCCGCGCACCGCAGCAGCCTCGGAGAGCATCCGCTCGCGCTCGAAGACATGCGGCATGCGCACGCGCTCTCGCCCGACGACAGCCGCGGTCATAGCGCGATTCTGATCGAGCTGCAGTACGACACTTCGCCCGCGGCCCCCGCCGAGCTCGCAGCCGAAGCGCGTCGCTGGGCGAGGTCCCACGTCGTTTCGTGGCGTGCGGAGAGCGCACCGGTCGCCCGGACGATACGCCGCGCCACGCCCTTCCCGCTGCGAATAGGCTATGTCTCGCCGCGCTTCGGCGCAGGCCCGCTCGCGACCTTCTTCATGCCCGTGCTCGCGCAGCACGATCGGCGGCGCATAGAGATCGTGCTCTACGCGGCGCTCCCGCACGATGAAACCGTCGCGGAGCGCATGCGCCAGCACTGCATCGCGTGGCGCACGCTGCCGTCCGACGACGACGCTGCTGCCGCGATGATCACCGCCGACCGGCTCGACCTCCTCGTCGATCTCGCCGGTCATGCGCCCGGAGGGCGGCTGCCCGTGCTGGCTCGCCGCCCGGCGCCGGTGCAGGCAACCTGGCTGGATTACTCGGACACGACCGGGCTCGCGCAGATCGATTACCTCATCAGCGATGCGGTTCACACGCCACCAGGCGAGGCCGAGCGCTTTACCGAGCGGCTCGTGCTTCTGCCGCGCTGCAAATTCGTGTACGCGCCGCCCGCGCAAGCGTCGTCGGGAAGAAAAGACTCGGCATCCGTCGCGTTCGGCTGCTTCAATCGACACGCCAAGATCAGCGATGACGCGGTGCGTCTCTGGGCAAGGGTCCTCTCACGCGTGCCCAGCTCGCGCCTCGTCTTGCGCGCGGCGGCCTACGGCGGAGCCGGAACCGTGGCGCACGTGCGCCGGCGCTGGGCGGAGCTCGGCCTGCCGATCGACCGGGTCGACTTCCTGCCGTACGCTCCGCTCGCCGAGGCGCTCGCCACGTACGACGCCGTCGACATCGCGCTCGACCCCTTCCCTTACAACGGCGGCGCGACGACCTGTGATGCGCTGGCGATGGGGGTGCCGGTCGTGGCGCTCCTGGGCGCGCGTCCGATCGGGCGCCAGAGCGCCGCGCTGCTTCACGCCGCTGAGCGGCCGCAGTGGATCGCAACGAGCGGCGACGAATACGTGGACATCGCGGCGGCGCTGGCACGCTCGCCGACGCTCGCGCGAGAACGCGCTTCGCTCGCCGAGAGCGTGCGTCGATCCCCGCTGTGCCGGGCAGGCGACTTCGCGCGCGCGCTAGAAAATGCCTTCGGCCGCATGGTAGAGCTGGGTCGGCAGGAGGGCGCGCGCCGCGCTCCGGTGTCGATCGACGGCTGAGCCCATGACGACTGCGGTCGTGTTCGCGTATCACAACGTCGGCGTGCGCTGCCTGAAGACGCTGCTCGCGCATCGCGTCGAGGTGCCGCTGCTGCTCACTCACGACGACGATCCGCAGGAGACGATATGGTTCGATCGCGTGGCGGCGACCGCCGCGGAGTACGGGATCGCGACCCTGGCGCCGGCCGACCCCAACGCGCCGGAAGTGGTCGCCCGCGTGGCGAGCTGCCAGCCGGACTTCATCTTCTCGTTCTACTACCGGCTCATGCTCAAGCCGGCGCTGCTCGCGCTTCCGGTGCGCGGGGCCCTCAACATGCACGGCTCGCTGCTGCCCAAGTATCGCGGCCGCGCGCCGGTGAACTGGGCGATCATCCACGGCGAGACCGAGACCGGCGCGACGCTCCACTACATGACGCAACGACCGGATGAAGGGGATATCGTCGCGCAGACGCCCGTGCCGATCCTGCCGGACGATACCGCCCGCGAGGTGTTCGACAAGGTAACCGTCGCCGCCGAGCTGACGCTGCACTCGGTCCTGCCGGCGCTGATTGCCGGCACGGCGCAGCGCCTGCCCCAGGATCCGAGCCGGGCGAGCTACTTCGGCGGCCGCAAGCCCGAAGACGGGATCATCGACTGGTCGCAGAACGCGGCGAGGATCCACAATCTGATTCGCGCCGTCGCTCCACCGTATCCCGGCGCGCGCACTTTCATCGCCGGCCGCCCGGCACGCATCCTGCGCTCGCGCATCCTCGACGCTGACGCCGCGGCCGCGTCGGCGCCGGCCTTGAGCCTCGAGAACGGACGCTTCGTCGCGCGCTGCGGCGGGGGCGGCGCACTCGTCGTACACGAACTCGAGGTCGACGGCACCGGGGTCTCGCCCGCGGCGTTTGCCGAGCGCATGGGCGCTCGTCCGGTGGCGCTCGGCGCATGAGCAGATCGGAGGCGACGTGACCCTTCCACGCGGCAGCGCTGCCCTTCCCATCGGCTTGTCCAAGCACCGCATCGAAGCGCTGGCCGACGGCATCTTCGCCGTGGCGATGACGCTGCTGGTGCTCGACATCAAAATGCCGGAAAGCGTGACCTACGCAACCGACGCCGATGTCTGGCGTCGCCTTGCCGGTCTCGAGCACGCCGTGGCGAGCTATGTGATCAGCTTCTTCATGCTGGCCGTGTACTGGGTCGGACATCACGTTCAGTTCCACTTCATCGAGCGCACGGATCGCGGCCTGCTGTGGATCAACCTCTACCTGCTGCTGTGCATCTGCCTGGTGCCGTTCACGACCGACCTGGTGGGCGACAACGTCCACCTGCGCGCTCCTGCGCTCCTCTACGGCGTCAATCTGCTGCTGATTGCCGCGGCGTTCATCGGCCAGTACGAGTACCTGCAGCGCCACCGGCAGTTGACCGCGCCCGACTTCGCGCACGCAGCTCGCTTCCTGCGCCGCCGATTGTGGTTGCTGACCTTTCTTCCGCTGGCGTCGATGGCGGCAGCGTTTTACAGTCCCCGGCTTGCCCTGTATCTTTACTTGTCGCTGCCGCTGCTGAGCCTGATTCCCAGCCGCTTCAATCACCTGCCTGCGCCGCCTGCGCACGGTCAGGAAGATCGCTCATGAGAAGAATCCTAATCCTTGGCGTCAACGGCTTCATCGGCCATCACCTTTCCCAGCGCATCATCGCGGCGAGCGACTGGGAAATCTACGGCATGGACATGCAGACGGACCGCATTGCTGACCTCTTGGGGGAGAAACGGTTCCACTTCTTCGAGGGCGACATCACCATCAACCGGGAGTGGATCGAATATCACATCAAGAAGTGCGACACGGTGCTGCCGCTGGTGGCGATCGCCACGCCGGCGACCTATGTGCGCGAGCCGCTGCGGGTGTTCGAGCTCGACTTCGAAGCGAACCTGCCGATCGTCCGCGCCTGCGTGCGCCACCGGAAACGCATCGTCTTCCCTTCGACCTCGGAGGTCTACGGGATGTGCGGCGACGCCGAGTTCGATCCGGAATCCTCCGAGCTCGTCCTGGGCCCCATCGGCAAGCCGCGGTGGATATATGCCTGCGCCAAGCAGCTCATGGATCGCGTCATTCACGCCTACGGCATGCAGGAAGGGCTCGACTACACGTTGTTCCGGCCGTTCAACTGGATCGGCGCCGGGCTGGACTCGATCAACACGGCGAAGGAAGGCAGCTCGCGCGTGATCACCCAGTTCCTGGGCCACATCGTGCGCGGCGAGCCGATCAGGCTCGTCGACGGTGGAACGCAGAAACGGACCTTCACCTACATCGACGACGGCATCGGCGCGCTGATGAAAATCATCGCCAATGACAGCGGGGTGGCGTCGGGCAAGATCTACAATATCGGCAACCCCAAGAACAACTTCTCCGTGCGCGATCTGGCGCGGATGATGCTGGACCTCGCGCTGACCTATCCCGAATACCGGGACAGCGCGGCTCGCGTGAAGCTCGTCGACACCACCGCCGACGCCTATTACGGCCGCGGCTATCAGGACGTGCAGCATCGCGTACCGAAGATCGACAACACCTGCGCCGACCTCGACTGGCGGCCTGTCGTCACGATGGAGGAGTCGCTGTTGCGCATCTTCGATGCCTACCGCGGACAGGTCGCCGAGGCGCGAGCGCTCGTCGAGTGACTCGCATCCCGTCGCCTGCGCATGACTCTGCGGCTCTCCGAAGCGTGCGCACGGTGCGGCCGCTAGCCTCATGTTCCTCGCCCTGAAAATCGACGCTGACACGCTCCGCGGCACCCGCGATGGCGTGCCGCGCCTCGCCGAGATGCTGCGCCGCCACGATGCCGGTGCGACCTTCCTCTTCAGCGTCGGACCCGATCACACCGGCCGCGCCATCAGACGGGTGTTCCGCCGCGGCTTCGTGCGCAAGGTCCGTCGCACATCCGTTGTGCGCCACTACGGCGTGAAGACGCTGCTCTATGGAACGCTCCTTCCCGGGCCCGACATCGGCAGGCGCGCGGGGGACGTGATGCGCCGCGTGCGCGACGAAGGCTTCGAGGTCGGACTGCACGCCTGGGATCACGTGCGCTGGCAGGACGGCCTCGAGGGCGCGAGCGCCGAGTGGACCGGCCGAGAGATGCAGCGCGCCTGCGAGTGCTACACCGATATCTTCAAGGAGCCCCCGCGCGTGCACGGCGCCGCGGGCTGGCAGATGAACGTCCACGCAATGCGCCTCACCCAGGCGCTCGGGTTCGAGTACTGCTCCGACGGGCGCGGCAGCCACCCGCACCTGCCGGTCTGGCACGCCGAGCTCATCCGCTGCCCTCAGCTGCCAACCACGCTGCCCACGCTCGACGAGATGATCGGCGAGGATGGCGTCACGGAGGAGACGGTTGCTGAGCGGCTGCTCGCGCGCACCGAGCTCGCAAGGCGGACCGGATCCAACCAGGTATTCACGCTGCACGCGGAGCTAGAAGGGATGCGCCTCGCGCCCGTGTTCGAGCGGCTGCTCGTCGGGTGGAAAGCCCAGGGCTGGCGCCTTGCCTCGATGCGCGCGCTGTTCGAAACCATGCAGGCGCTCGCTCTGCCGCGCTGCGAGGTCGGCCCCGGAACGGTTCCCGGCCGCAGCGGGACGCTCCTCTGTCAGGGTCCGGAGTTTCTCGCCGAGGTCGACCTCGCGCGCGCAGCCTAGCGTGGCGCCAGCGGATCGGGACGCGCGATCGCCTATCGCAGACGAAGCAAGGAGACAACCAATGTCGGGAACGAAAGTGGCAGATTTCACCGCCGTGTCGACGGCGGGCACGTTCAAACTGTCGGCGCAAAAGGGCCACCCGGTTGTGCTGTACTTCTACCCCAAGGACAACACGCCGGGCTGCACCATGGAGGGCGCGCAGTTTCGCGACCTGTATCGGAAGTTCCAGAAAGCCGGCGCCACGATCGCGGGCGTCTCGCGCGACAGCCTCAAGTCGCACGAGAGCTTCAAGGCCAAGATGGGGTTTCCGTTCGAGCTGCTGTCGGATCCCGAGGAAAAGCTCTGCCAGCAGTTCGGTGTCATCAAGATGAAAAACATGTACGGCAAAAAGGTGCGCGGGATCGAGCGCAGCACCTTCGTCATCGACGGCAAGGGCCTGCTCGCACGCGAGTGGCGCGGCGTCAAGGTGCCGGGTCACGCGCAGGAGGTCCTCGATTTCATCGCCACGCTCTGAGCGCGCGGCCGAGCCCGCAGCGGCGGGTGTTCCGTTCTTGCCACAAAATGTAAGGGTCCGAGGGCACCGCCGCTACAATCTCTTGTGCTCGGGCCGAGGGCTGGTCTAGGATGGCCCAGATGCCTGCAGTCCCCCCGGAAGCGGATACCAACCTCGAGTGCGCATAAGGAGGCTCATGGTCGAGCGCAATCTCCGTCTCGCCCCCCAAGTCACCAAGACCAGCAAGACCACTCTCCCCAAGCTCTTCGTGCTCGACACCAACGTGTTGATGCACGACCCCACCAGTCTCTTCCGCTTCGAAGAACACGATTTGTATCTGCCGATCCTCACCCTCGAGGAGCTCGACAACAACAAGAAGGGAGTCACGGAGGTCGCGCGCAACGCCCGCCAGGCGTCGCGCTATCTCGACGAGCTGGTCACCGCCGCGGTGGCGATAAGCGCAGGCAACATCTCGGGCGGCATCCCGCTCAAGCCTGCGAGCGGGGGTGCTGCGACCGGGCGCCTCTTCCTCCAGACCGAGGCGATCTCGACTGCGCTGCCGCCCTCGCTCGCCGGCGGCAAGGCCGACAACCAGATCATCGCCGTGGTGATGCACCTGCAGCGCCTGCACCCGAAGCGCAGCGTCATCCTGGTGTCGAAAGACATCAACATGCGCATCAAGGCGCATGCGCTGGGGATCGCAGCGGAGGACTACTTCAACGACAAGGTCCTCGAGGATACCGACCTCCTCTACACCGGGATGCGCGAGCTGCCCGAGGATTTCTGGGATCGTCACGGCAAGGGGATGGAGTCCTGGCAACAGGGTGGCCACACCTACTACCGCGTGACGGGACCGCTGTGCCACAGCCTGCTAGTGAACGAATTCGTCTACCTCGAGGCCAAAGGCCCTGGAGCGACGCCGCTGTACGCCATCGTGCGCGAGGTTTCCGGACGCACCGCGCTGCTGCAGACGCTGCGTGACTACACCCACCACAAGAACAACGTGTGGGGCATCACGGCGCGGAACCGCGAGCAGAATTTCGCGCTGAACCTGCTGATGAACCCGGAGATCGACTTCGTCACCCTGCTCGGCCAGGCGGGAACCGGCAAGACGCTGCTGACGCTGGCCGCGGGCCTGATGACTACGCTGGAGTTCAAGGTCTATTCCGAGATCATCATGACGCGCGTCACCGTTCCCGTGGGCGAGGACATCGGCTTCCTGCCGGGAACCGAGGAAGAAAAGATGAACCCGTGGATGGGCGCTCTCGAGGACAACCTCGACGTCCTCAACAAGACCGACGACGAGGCCGGAGAATGGGGCCGGGCTGCAACCCGCGACCTGATTCGCTCGCGCATCAAGGTGAAGTCGCTAAACTTCATGCGCGGCCGGACCTTCATCAACAAGTACCTCATCATCGACGAGGCGCAGAACCTCACGCCCAAGCAGATGAAGACGCTGATCACGCGCGCCGGTCCGGGAACGAAGGTGGTGTGCCTGGGCAACATCGCACAGATCGATACGCCCTACCTCACCGAGGGCAGCTCGGGGCTCACGTACGTCGTCGACCGGTTCAAGAATTGGGCGCACTCCGGGCACATCACTCTGCTTCGCGGCGAGCGCTCCAGGCTCGCCGATCACGCAGCGGAGATTCTCTAGCGCCCGGCGCCGCCTCGTCGGCGCTTGCGCCTCACGAATGCTCGGCGATATGCCGGGCGAGCGCGGCGTAGCGCTCCTCGGTCCTGGAGCCGAACAACGGGTCCTCGAAATGACGTATCGCGCTGTCGATCGCCGCCCAGTCCTGCTGTTTCAGCAGCCTGGCGGCAAGCGGCAGAACCCGCGACTCCTCGAGGCTCATGTGCTCGCGGAAGGCGTCGAGGTACGCATGCACCGCACTCTCGATGCGCTCGCGCGAAACGATCGATCCGTCGAGAACGCTGTTCAAATCGCCAACGAGCTGGTTCCCGCGGGCGCGCAGCGAGGCGTGCTGCTCGGTCAGCCTGTCGACGGTCGGAGCCGCGCCTGCCTCGCGCTCCCTGATCCTGGCGAAGACAAGATCCTCCTTCGGGTGATGCAGGACATCGGGGTAATGCGTCATGTAGTACATGATGTCGAGCATCGTTTCGTAGTCAGGCGCCCCGCCATCGTGCAGCGCGGTGAGCTGCAGCTCGAGCAGATCGAGCAGTCGCGAGAAGTTGACGTGCTCCGCGTGCCACAGGGCGAGGGTGTCGGGCATGGTTGTCTCGGGCGTCTAGATTCCGGGGGCGGCGCGTCGGGCACTCAGCGCGAGGCGGCGGGCTATTGGAAAGGCTCGGCGCGGCGAATGAGCTCGTCGAGTCCCGGCTCGCCCGCATCGCGCGGCTTGCCGGGATGGATGATCGACACCTGGCAGACTTCGGCCGCCTCGACGAGCTGCCTGAAGGTGCCCGCGTTGATGTCGGCGATATAGGCCTGCTTGTTCTCGTTGTATTTGAACATCCTGTCGTTGATGAGCTGACACTCGTTGCAACTCGGACAGCGCGAGGTCTCGATCCAGGCTTCGTCAGGGTTCCGTGCCGGGGCGGCCGGCTCCACCGCCGCCGCAGCGGCGGCCGGCTTGCCCTCCACTGCTGCCGCCGCGGGCGTGGCCGGCGCGACGGGCGCCGCGGCGACCGTCGCGGCCTTGAGCTGCTCGATCTCCTTCGCCTTTGACTGCTCCCATTTCGCCTGCTCCCGCGCGAGCAGGATCGCCGCGTGGGAATTGTGAATGCCGCCCTGCTCCTGCAGCCGATGCCAGAAGGTGCGGCATTGCGCGACGGTGCGCATCAGCCGCGAATCGATGATCACCCGCTGCAGCACGTCGTCGGGGTCGACCGCGAGGACGTAGGGAACCGCTTCGTCGTCGCGCTTTGGATCGCGGGCGAGCCATTCGTCGGCGGCGAGCATCTGCTTGTTCCAGCGCTCGCGCGGTACGCGCGCGAAGTACGGCGCGTAACGGCGATCGCACAGCATGAAATCGGCGACCGTGAACGGGCTCTCCTCGGTGACCCTTTGCAGCTGCTCGTCGGCGTATTGGAGCGGATGGACCGGCCAGTCGGCCTCGGGCTGGGGATTCTGCTCCAAAGCGAAGCGCGCCGCTTGATTCTCGCCCGCGTAGGGGTCGTAGGTGAAGGCGGGAAACACGCGCGACTCCATCGCAGCGGCCGCAGCCAGATATGGAGGCAGCGCGGCGGAGGCTCCCGCTCCGGCATACACGCTGAAGAGCACCGCCCCGCGGTGGCGGAATGCCTTCTCCAGCCGGTCGCGCAGCGCGTACAGATTCGAGCTGACGGTTTGCACGACGAAGACGCCGCCAAGGCTGGTCGCCGTGTTGGCGAGCCGCATGCTGCGCACTCCGAACGCGAAGTGGTGCAGCCCTCCGGGCGCTGCCTGCTCGAGCAGGTCGGTCGCTTCGACCAGGATCCTCACCGGCAATCCCGCCGAAAGCATTTCCATCAGGCCGGCGTTCTCTGCGGCGTCGTTCTTGCCGGGCACGATGCATACGAGGTAGTCCGGGAACAGTGCGATGTCGTCTGCCGAAAGCGAGCCCTCGTCGAAGCGGTCGAAGAACGGGTTGTGCTGCCCGTCCACGTACTTGCCTTCGGCTTCCAGCTCGGCCACGGCGATCGCCTTGACGACTTCGGCGAGCTTGGGCAGCCTGGCCTGAAGCGCCGCGGCAGCCTCGACACAGTTGTCGAAGCGGAACTCGAACGCCGCCGGTTGGCCTTCCTTGGCGCGCGGCGCCGGGAAGAAGGGCTGCGCGGCGAGGACCTCGAGCGCCCACTCGATGCGGCGCCGCCGCGGAAGCGGCAATTCGTCCTTGGGCGCATTGCGTCCGACGAGCCGTGACATCGCCGCAAAATCGAAGGCGTCGCGATGCGCGCCGCCCAGGGCTGCGCGCAGGCTCTCCGGACGCTGGCCGGCCTCGGAATGAATGAACGCCGCGCGCAGGATGTCGGAGAGTTTCACCTGCAAGCGTGCGACGACGGACAGGAACGCATTCGCCTTTCGGTCCTGCGCCGCCTGCCAGAGGTGGGTTACGACTCGGGCCGGCAATGCCGCGTCGCAATCGACCACCGCGCCGTCGAGCTTGAGCTTCTCCGCAACGTGCCCCAGCACTGCCTCCGCCGAAGGATCGTCCGCCGAGGCGAGCGCCGCAGCGGCGCGGCTCCAGAGCTCGGAGAGCCGCCCCTGAGCGCCTTCCGCGACGCGCAGACGGATCTCCCGCTCGAGGCGCAGCACGTGCTTGCGCAGGCGTTCGCCGTCGAGGCCGCGCGGCGCCACCTCGCGCAGCACCTCGTCGACGATCACCGCAAGTGAGCGCAGCTCGCCAGCCGCCGGTCCGCGGTCGACGAGGACAAGCGGAAAGTCGTAGCGCAGGCGCCCGAGATCGCGGTAGCGCGCGAGTGCGACTGGCCGCAGCGCGAGCCCGTCGATCGCGTCCACGCCTTCACCGTGGAGCTGCCCGGTGCTGAAGAACAGCCTCTGTTCCTGGAACGTGGCGGCCATGTCCATATCGGGCGTCGTCTCGCGTTCTCGGCGCATCGCGGGCGTCACGCGGCACGCCGCGCGTCGGCCTCCTCCTGAGGCCAAACGGTGAACTTGTCGAGCTCGGCCTCGAATCCCGCGCGGATCTGCTCGACCGTGCGCATCTGCCCCGCGTTGCGAAGGTCCTCATAGCAGGGGACGTCGGGGTTGTGGTAGAGGATGCCGACTGGAATCGGGTCCTCGGACGACGCTATCTCGCGCGCCCGGTCGATGTCCGCAGGATCGTGCGCGATCGTGTTCGTGTAGGTGCGCGCGAGCTCGGGCGAGATCGTGAGCCCGCTCGCGTGGGACAGGAGCAGCGTCTTCCCGGGATCGTGTAACCAGGGCTCGAACATCTTCGGCAGGAACTCCGGACAGCGCTGGATGATTCGCACGAAGGAGAAGCCGCGGTGGTGATAGGCCTTGCTGATGATGTCGTAGAGCAGCTCGGGGATCCAGTCAACCGCCTGCGCCACGAACGAGACGTTGGTGACGCCGAGCGTCACGGTGAGCGGATTGAGCGCCTCGAGCGTGCTCCCGCGCGGGGTGGTATTGCTCTTCAGGCCTCGCGGCGAAGTCGGTGAAGCCTGCTTTTTGGTGAGCCCGTAGACGTGGTTGTCGTGCAGGATCACCGTGAGATTCATGTTGTAGCGCAGCGCGTGTATCCAGTGCGCGGCACCGATGCTGCAGCAATCGCCGTCGCCGGTGTTGACGAATACCGCGAGATCCGGCCGCGCCATCTTGACGCCCTCGGCGATCGGAAAGGCGCGTCCATGGATACCATGGAAGCCGTAGGTCTTCATATAGTGCGGGAGGCGGCTCGAGCAGCCGATGCCCGACACGAAGACGGTGCGCTCCGGCGCCAGATCTTCGTCGCGGCACAGGCGTTGGACCGCAGCAAGTATCGCATTGTCGCCGCAGCCGCTGCACCAGCGCGGAACGCCGCCCTGGTAGTCCTCGAGCGCGTGGTGCTCCTCGTGGAGCTTGATGAGGCACTGAGTGACAGACGTCGTCATCGGCATTCTCCTAGGCGGCGAGCTTTGCCCGCAGCGTGCGCACGATCGCGGAGGGTTTGATCGGCTGTCCCCTCGCCTGCGTCCAGCAATCCACGTCGACGAGGAAGCGCGAGCGCAGCATCATCGCCAGTGCCGAGTAGCGGCGGTTGTCGGCGTCGATCAATTCGTCCTCGAGCTGATCGGACCAGTTGCCTTCGACGGCGATGACCCGCTTGAAGCGCCTGAGGATGTCGCCTATCCCGGAGGGCATCGGCTGGATGAAGCGCAAGTGCAGCGACGAGACGCGGCAGCCCTCTTTGCGCAACCGATCGACCGCTTCCTCGATTGCGCCCTTCGTGCTGCCCCATCCGACGACGAGCAGATCTCCATCGGGATCGCCGTAGACAGGGGGCGTCGTCAGCGTCTTCTGCAGCGCCGCGATCTTGAGGCTGCGATGGCGCAAGCCTTCCTCGTTGATCTCGGGCTCGTACGCCACCTTGCTGCTGCGGTCGTGCGCGAGCCCGGTCAGGGTGTGCATCCCGTGCGGCTGGCCGGGTACGAAGCGCCGTGCGATGCCGGTGACGCTGTCCCAGTCGTAGGGCTTCATCCCCTCAGGTACCGGCGTCTGATCCACCGGCGGCGCTAGCCAGTCGGGGTCGAACTGCGGACGCAGAAACGGCTGCTGCGCCGTGGCGAGGCTCGCGTCGGAGAGCACGACGACTACCGTATTGAAGGTCTCGGCTATCTTGCGCGCGGTGATCATCGAATAGAAGCAGTCTTCGATGTCCGAGGTGGCCATGACCACCTTGGGCGCGTCGCCGTGGCTGCCGTAGATCGCGGTGAGCAGGTCGCCCTGCTCGACCTTGGTCGGCTGCCCGGTCGAAGGGCCGCCGCGCTGCACGTTGACGACCACGAGCGGGATCTCGGCCATCACCGCGAGCCCGATCCCTTCCTGCTTGAGCGAGTAGCCGGGCCCCGAGGTGATCGTCACCGCACACTTGCCCGCGTAGGACGCGCCGATCGCGAACGCGCAGGCGGCGATCTCGTCCTCCGCTTGGTGCACGATGCCGCCCACCTTCTCGAACACGTCCGACAGGTAGTGCGAAGCTGAGGTCGCCGGCGTGATCGGGTACATGGCGCAGATGTCCATGCCGGAAGCGAGAACGCCGAGCGCAAGCGCCGTGTTGCCGTTGACGACGATCTGCGGCACGGTAGAGCGCACGGCCGGGATCGCGTACTTGAAGTCGAGATTCTTCTCGGCCCAGACGTAGCCTGCTTCGAGCAGCCCCTGGTTCACCTCGATGACCTTGGCGTCCTTCTTGCCGAAGGTGAGCGCGACCTGCTCGCGCGCAAGCTTCACGTCGAGGCTGTAGATGTTGCACAACATCCCGAGCACGAACATGTTCTTCCCGCGCCGGGGGTCGGCGACCAGCGTGCGGCATTCCCGCTCGAGCGGAATCTCGTAGACGCGGAAGCCCGCCGTCTTGAGCATGTCGACCGTCTCGACGTACGAGGCGACGATCTTCGGGTCGCGGTGCTCGCGCCACATACTCTCGAGCAGGATCTGCGCGCCGAGCTTGAGCTCGCCGGCGCGTACGCGGCCGAGCAGTACCTGCTCGTTGAACGCCACTGCGAGATCCGTCTCGTCGCCGCCGTTCGTCACGCGCTCGCTACCGATGCGGATGCGGATGCCGGACGCGCCGGCGACGCTGCGCGCCGGCGGCTGGATCTCGGCCGGGATGATCTCGGTGGTCCATATGCCGTTACCGCTCTTGGCTGCGATGGCCCCGAGCGATTGGCCGCAACGCTGCGCACCTTCGCCCGAATCGCTGATCACCTCGACGATGTGCTCGGTGAGCGTCGCGGCCTCGCGCGGCGGATGCGAGCGGGGTGTTTCGCGTGCGCCCGCGACACGCTCGGTCGTGGTGACGATTGGACTCATGTTCGTATCAGGCCACGCGCACCCGCGCGTAGCAGTGCTCGTCGGGAGCTAGCCCGAAACGCCGGCCGGCGTGTGGCGCCTCGGGCGCGTAGACAGCTTCGGTGTCGCGCAGCCCAAGGTAGGCCTTCATCGCCCTTGCGGCCTTGCGGCCTGCGCCCATAGCTTCGATCACGGTCGCCGCTCCGGTCACGATGTCGCCCCCGGCGTAGACGCCTACGATCGAAGTCGCGAGGTTCTCATCCGTCTCGATGTAGCCGCGCTTGTTGAGCCTGAGCTTGGCCGTCTGCCCGAGAATCGGGTTGGCGTTGGTGCCGATCGCGTACACCACGCTGTCGCACTCGAATTCGAATTCGCTGCCGGCGACGGGGATGGGCCGGCGTCGGCCCGAGGCATCCGGCTCGCCAAGCTCCATCTTCTGGCAGCGCATGCCGCGCACGCGCTTGTCGGCGTCGCCAAGCACCTCGACCGGGCTCGTCAGCCAGTGAAATTCGATGCCCTCTTCCTCGGCATGATGGATCTCCTCGGCGCGGGCCGGCGCTTCGGTCTTGCTCCGTCGATAGATGCAGTAGACCTTCTCCGCACCGAGGCGCAGCGAAACGCGCAGCGCATCCATTGCCGTGTTGCCGGCACCGATCACCGCTACCCGCCTGCCCGGCTGCAGCGGCGTGTCGAACGTCGGATCGCGCGCGCGCATCAGATTGCAACGCGTCAGGAGCTCGTTCGCCGAGAGAACGCCGTTCAGCGATTCGCCTGGGATCCCCATAAAGCTCGGGTAGCCGGCGCCGGTGCCGATGAACACGGCGTGAAACCCCATCTCGGTCAGCATCTGCTCGATCGTGAACAACCTCCCGACCAAGGTGTTGCATTCGAAGCGCACGCCCAGGCGCCTGAGCTTGTCGATCTCGACATCGATGACTTCATTGGGCAGCCTGAAATCCGGGATGCCGTACTTGAGCACGCCACCCGGCTCGTGAAACGCCTCGTAGACGACGACTTCGCAGCCCGCTTTCGCCATGTCCGCCGCGCAGGCCATTCCCGCAGGGCCCGAGCCGACGATGCCGACGCGGAAGCCGCTCGCTTCCACGTAAGGGACGTTAACCCAGTTCTCGCGGATCGCCATGTCCCCGACGAAGCGCTCGAGCCGCCCGATCGCGACCGGCTTCAGCGTGTCGCCCACCGTGCACACGCCTTCGCACTGGTTCTCCTGCGGACACACGCGCCCGCACACTGCCGGCAGGAGATTCGTGTCGGTGATGACGTCGTACGCGCCTCGGTAATGCTTCTCGGCGATCTTCTTGATGAAGGCCGGGATATCGATGCCGACGGGACAGCCACGCACGCAGGGCTCGTCGGCGCACATCAGGCACCGCTCTGCTTCGACCAGCGCCTCGCTCTCCGCGTACCCGAGCGCCACTTCCAGGAAGTTGTGGGCGCGCTCGGCGGGCGGCTGCTCCCGCATCGGCGTGCGCTCCTGGGGAATGGTGCGGATCGTCTTTTTCTTGGCGGCCATCTGTCGAGCCTCGGCTTTACCTATTCGCCGGCGGCGCGGACGCGCTCGCGGCGCCTTGCGTGTTTGCCTCGGCTTCCGGACCGAGCCGCATCCGGCAGCTCTCCTCCCACTTCTTCAGCGCGGCCTGCTCGGTCGGCTTGAACCTGGCGAGGCGCGCGATGAGGTCATCGAAGTCGACCTGATGCGCGTCGAAGTCGGGACCGTCGACGCAGGCGAACTTGATGCCGTCGCCGATCTTCACGCGGCATCCTCCGCACATGCCGGTGCCGTCGACCATGACAGGATTGAGGCTTACGACCGTCTTGATCTTGTGCGGGCGCGTCGCCTCGGCGCAGCCCTTCATCATGATCGGAGGGCCGATCGCCACGCACTCGTCGATATCGCGGTGCCTCTCGATCGCGTGTCGAATGCCCTCCGTCACGAGCCCCTTGATGCCGGCCGAACCGTCGTCGGTGCAGAGGATCAGCTCGTCGCAGCAGCGGCGGAACTTGTCCTCCCAGAATATGAGCCCCTTGCTCCTGAAGCCTAGCACGCCGATCACGCAGGCGCCGGCTTCCTTGAACGCCCGCGCCTGCGGATAGACCGGCGCGACGCCCAGCCCTCCCCCGACGCACAGCACTTTCTTCGCCTGGCCGATCGGGCTCGGGATCCCCATCGGACCGACGACAGCGTAGAGCGAGCTGCCTTTCCGGCATTGCTGCTGCATCTCTCGCGTCGTCTTGCCGACCGCCTGGATCACGAGCGTGATCGTGCCCTTGGTGCGATCGAAGTCGGCGATGGTGAGCGGAATCCGCTCGCCGTGCGGATGCGACATGACGATAACGAACTGCCCCGGCTGCGCAGCCTTGGCGAGCAGCGGATGCCGGACCTCGAGCAGATACGTGACGTCGGAAAAATCTTCCCGCGCGACGATCTCGAACCCCGACATGGACCCCATGCTCCGAGCAGTGCTATTCGTGTATTGATGCTACGTCAGGGGCATCGCCGCGAGAAGCGCGCGCTCGGGAAAAGCTTTGATCTACATCACAGTTTGCGTAGTTATCGCTCAGCTCTGCCGCGTGCGCGCGTGGTTCTCGGACGCTGCTCTGGCAATCATCATTCTCGGCGCTTTCGGCTCGAAGCTGCCAACGCGGCCCGCTCAACCGATTCGGTACTTGATCTCGTAGCCTCCGTAGACGGTCCGCCCGTCATTCGCCGGGCCCGTAGCCGCGACCGGCTTGTCGTTGCGCAGCACGCACACCGACTGGCCCAGCGCGGCCGCATCCGTCGCGCGGCTGCCATCATCGTAATTGACCGGACGCGATAGCTTGACGAAAGGTTCCGCTGCCGCGTGCATCTCCAGAATCGTCATGCCGAGGTGGCTCGCCCAGGCGGCGATCGCGTCGCGGTGGATGAACGTGTTGAGATGCACGGTGATCTGTCCGTTGCGCAGCGCGGTGAAGGCGTTCTCGAAGATCGGCCAGTTGTCGTCGTACTCGAGGAAAGAGAAGACGATCTTGCCTCCCGGCTTCACGACTCGCCGGGCCTCGAGCAGGTAACAGTAGGACTCCTCGTGCAGCAGGTGCGTGAGCACCGAGAAGAAGCAGGCGAAGTCGGCGCTATCGTCCGCCGCCGGGATGCTGAGCTCCTCCACCAGGGAAAAGCGCCACGCCGCCGGGCAGCCCTGGCGCGCATAGTCGAGAAGCTCCTGCACGACGTCGGTTCCGAGGTAACTGCCCGCAGCCAGATAGGACGCGAGCGCTTTGGCCAGTCGTCCGGAGCCGCACCCGACATCGACGAGGCTGTCCCCAGGCTGCAGCCCCAGTCCGATCAGCAACTGCTTCTCGACCTCGCCCATCGCTTCGTAGCTTCCGCCAGCCGCGGTGGACATCGCCTGCGCCAGAGGAAATTTCTGGATGAGGTTGCGCACCAGCCGACGGTAATCTTGAACGAAGTGGAATCGGGGACGGGCCATCGATCCTCGCAGACTGTGGAGCGGAGCGCTTGACGGCGGCGTGCGCAGCGGCCTACCGCAGCGTCGGCAGGCTCTCGCCGCGCAGGTAGCCGCCGAAGCCCACCCTTCGTACCTGCGCCAGGAATCGCTCAAACTGGGTCGGGTCCGCGGCGATGCGGTGAGTCGCCAGCGTCTCGAAGAAGCGGGATAGCAATTGCTCCAGCTCGAGCGCGCCGAGCACTCTCGAACCGGAGAACGTGTTGGCTCCATGCAATCGGTATTCATAGAGCGGCTCATCGACGAGGGCGAGCGGCGTCTCGTGGCTGGCCGCCAGCAGAAAATCCCAGTCGTGGCAGACGCGCATGGCGCAGAAGCCCCCAACCCGCTCGAGAAGCTCCCTGCGGAACATGAAATTGCCGGTGGAAATCGCGATGTTGTTGTAGATGAGCACGTACAGCGGATCGGGAGCACGGACGGCCTCCGCGATTGCCTCGCGCAGCTGCTTCGTATACGGATTCACGGCCTCCACCTCGCGCCCGTCGTCGTCGATGAAGCGAGTGTTGGAAAAAGCGAAGCCGCACGCGCGGCGCTCCATTTCCTGCAGCAGGCGCGCGACGCGCGTCGGCGCGTACAGGTCATCCGAATTCATGATCGCCACGACTTCGCCGCGCGCCAGCGCGAGCCCGTGGTTGATCGCGGCGTGCGCGCCAGAGTTCGCCTGATGCACCACCGTCAGAGCGTGGCTGCGGCAGCGCGCAGCGTACTCGTCGAGCAGTCTGCCGGTCGCATCCTTCGAGCCGTCGTCGATGACGATGAGCTCCAGGTTGCGGTGCGTCTGCGCGAGGACCGAGTCGAGCGCGGCGATGACGTAGCGCTCGTGGTTGTACGCCGGCATGACAACCGAAACGCGCGGCCCGGGGCCGGCAACGGCTTCGTCCGGCCGTGAGCGAACGACGCGTGCCGCGGCGAAGCCCGCCCTGTCCGAGAGCCATGTCGTGACCGCGCTCCACGCAGGACGGGGCGGGGCGGAACTCGGCGGCCGCCGGACCGCGTTGCGGAGCACCTCGAGATAGCGCCGACCGTTCCGGGCATCGGGTTCGAGGTGGCAGCCGGCATTCCACTCGTTCCAGGCGCGCACAAAGAGGAGCCGTGCGTCGCCGGCGTGGCGCAGCCGCGTCTGCTCACAAGCGCGCTCGACCCACAAGCCGAAGCTCTCCGGATTCGCGCCGACGAAGATCCAGTGCGGTCCGGGCGCACGCGGCGTTTCGTCCCACCCGGGCATGACCGTGCGGAACATCGTGTGGGGCGGCCGCGGCGAGCTGAGCACCTGGCCGACCCAGCTGCGATAGCTCCGTACGTCGCCAGCCACTTCGTTGCCGATGGGAATCATTTCGTTGCGCTTGCTGCGTGGATAGCATCCGATGGGCGGGCATTCCACGATCGCGTCGAAACCGAGCGCATCGGGACCGGCGCCGCCTACCCAACCGTACACCGCAAGACACGGGTCTCCTACGCCCGCCCGCATGCATTCGCTGCGCCAGAGCGCGGCAAGCGCCGTCGGCTCCGGGAGTGGATCCGGCGATGACACCACGAAGAGCGGCCGGCCGGCGACCCGGATGTACCTTGGGTCGGCGAAGACGGGGAGCAGCGTTCGCAGCATCGCAATGCATTCTTCGCGACTGAACAGCCGCTGCCCCGCGGCTTCGTCAGGTTGGAAACCGGCGCCGGCGTGCAGGTCCGTCGTCTCCCAGCAGACGCAGAAGGGGATGTCGGGACGTCGCGAGGCGACGATCGCGGCGAGCGTGGGATCGAGCTCGCTCGTCGAAGCAGGCGCCCGAAAAACGTAGCAGAACCCGGCGATGGCGTACTCGCGCGCAAGCGCCGCGTGCGCCTCGCGCACGTCCGCGTTGCGCACGTCGCAGTAGCCGAACTCGCCGGGGATCTGCGGCTGCCCGTGACCGAAGAACTCCGGCTGCGCGACGCGTACCGCGTCCCACTCGGGTGTAATGTGGTCGGGCGCACGACCGCGCTCGTAGGCGCCGCCGGGTAGCCTGTAGAACGCGATGGCGCGCAGGCCG
>DASVFM010000049.1:0-9003 GCA_036380055.1 Casimicrobiaceae bacterium | reverse complement strand
CGCCGACGAGAGCGTCACCCCGCCTGTGCACGTGGTACTTACCCGGGTTTCAATCTCGGGCGAGGACCTCTCCAACGCGGCGAAGACGAAGGGCCGCGCAACGCTGCAGGCTACGGTCAACAAGCGCGGCACGCTCTCGCTCAGCGGACCCCTCGCAAACGCGCCATTCGGCGGCACGCTCAATGTGAACGCGAAGAGCATCGACCTCGCTCCGTTCCAGCCATACATCGCACGGGCGATGCGCCTGCTGGTGACCAGTGGCGCGGTGTCCGCTCGCGGGACGCTGGACTTTGCAACGGCCGTCCCTGCGCGCGCGGCGTTCAAGGGCGAGCTCGCGCTGTCGGCCTTGACGGCGCTCGATGAAGCGAACGCCACCGATCTGCTCAAATGGAAAACGCTCTCGCTCACGAGCGTAGATGCCCAGAGCGAGCCGCTCAACGTGACGGTGGGGGAGATCGCGCTCGATGGCCTCTTCGCGCGACTGATCCTGAACGAGAACGGCGAGTTCAACCTGCAGCAGCTCGCGCGCTCGCGCGAGCCATCACCTGCGCCAACCCCCGCCGGTCCCGCGAACACCGCCGAGCTCGCAACCCCGCCCACGAAGGCGGCCACCTGGCTCAAGCTGGGCAAGGCGACGCTCGTGAACGGCAGCGTGGACTTCACTGACCATTTCATCCGACCCAATTACTCGGCCCACCTGACGGGGCTCCAGGGGAGCCTGTCCACGCTCGCCTTCGATCAGCCCGCCGACATCGAACTGCACGGCAATGTGCAGGAAAGCGCGCCGGTGGAGATCACTGGCCGCATCAATCCGCTTGCAGAGAATCTCTTTCTCGACATCAATGCCAACGCCAGCGACATCGAGCTCTCGCCCCTGTCGCCGTACTCCGGGAAATACGTCGGCTACGGGATCGAGAAGGGCAAGCTCTCGATGAAGGTCCATTACCTCATCGATCAGCGCAAGCTGCGAGCGGAGAACAGCATCGTTCTCGATCAGCTGACCTTCGGCGGGAAGGTCGAGAGCCCCGATGCGATCAAGGTGCCGGTCCTGCTCGCCGTTGCGCTGCTCAAGGACCGCAATGGCGTGATCAGGTTCGATCTCCCGGTCGGCGGATCCCTGGACGACCCGCAGTTCTCGGTCGGTGGGCTCGTCTTCCGAGCCCTGATCAACCTGCTCGTCAAGATCGTCACCGCGCCATTCTCGATTCTGGGCGCGCTGGCCGGCGGCGGTCACGGCGAGGAGCTCGCTTATGTGGAATTCGCCCCCGGGTCTGCAGCAATCGACGCCACCGGTGAAAGCAAGATCAAGGCCGTCGCGAAGGTGCTCGCCGATCGCCCGGCGCTCAAGCTCGACGTCACCGGGCGCGTCGATCCGGCGGCGGACAACGAGGGCCTGAAGCGTGCTGCGCTCGAGCGCCAGATTCGCAGGCAAAAATTCGACGAGCTGGCTAGGCAGGGCGAGCCGCCGAGCTCACCCGACGCGGTCGAGGTGCCTCAGGCCGAATACGACGCGCTGCTCGCGAAGGTCTACAAGGCCTCGGACATCAAGAAGCCGCGCAACGCGATCGGGTTGCCGAAGGATCTGCCTCGATCCGAGATGGAAGCGCTGCTCCTCGAGAACGTCAAGGTGAGCGACGAGGACATGCATCTCTTGGGCGAGCATCGAGCGGAGGCCGTGCGAGCGAGCCTCGTCGACGGACAGCACGTCCCCGCGGAGCGCGTATTCCTCGTTGCGCCGCGCGCCGGCGCGGAAGGCACGAAGGACAAGGGCAAGCCGACCCGCGTCGACTTCGCTTTGCATTAGCCCGCGTTCGACCGCGTCAGCCGCGCCATCGGTCGTTCTTGACCCACCACGGACGGCAGCGTAAGGTCGCGCGGCCATGCCCAGATCCCGCAGCCGCGCATCGGCGGTCCTCAGGCACCCGGGTGCGTTTACCATGCGCGTTCTGCGCAGCTTCCGTGCCAACCAGGGCTACCTGCTCGCTGGCGCCGTCGCCTACAACACCCTACTCTCGATCCTGCCGCTGCTGATCCTGATCCTCATCGTCCTGGCCAATTTCGTGGACGAGTCGGCTCTGCTGAACACGCTCGGTCGCTACCTCGATCTGATCGTTCCCGGTGAGTCGGACATCGTCATGGGAGAGCTTTCGGTATTTCTCCAGCATCGCCACGTGATCGGCTGGGTGCTCGCAGGCACGCTGCTGTTCTTCAGCTCGCTCGCTTTTACGGTGCTGGAGAACGCGATGTCGGTGATTTTCTTCCATCGCGTCACGATCCGGCGCCGGCACTTCCTTGTCTCGGCGCTGCTGCCCTTCCTCTGCATCCTGTCCCTCGGGATCGGTGCGCTGATCGTCACCTTCGTGGCCGGTGCGCTGGAAACGATGGGGCAGGAGAGCATCGAGTTTCTCGGCCGCACGCAATCGCTGGTCGGAGTCTCCGGTTTTCTGCTCTATGTCATCGGCGTGGCCGGCGAGGTCGCCGTCCTGACCTCCATCTACATGGTAATGCCGGTAAGGCGCCCAACGTGGCGCCACGCCCTCATCGGCGGCGTCACGGCGGGGCTGCTGTGGGAGGGCACGCGCCACCTCCTGGTGTGGTACTTCTCCACGCTGTCGCAGATCAGGGTCGTGTACGGCTCGCTTACGACCGCGATCGTCGTGCTGCTCAGCCTCGAGGCGGCGGCGCTCGTGCTGCTCCTCGGCGCGCAGGTCATCGCCGAATACGAGCGCAGCGGCCACGGCCCGCCGAAGTCATTGCGGACGGACTGAGCGGCCAGCGTGGTGCGCGGCAAGCACGCGTCGCGCCGGCCAGCGTCTTGCGATCCCGAAATCAGCGGAGCTTCAGGAGGCAGGCGCCGCGGCTGCCGGCACGGTCGCGCCGTCAGCATCGGTGCTAGCGCCGCGCTCGCGCGGCACGAATTCCGTCTCGACCGCTCTTTGCATGAGCGGCGGCGGGAGAAGCCCCTGGCCGAGCACGAAATCGTTGAATCTCTTCCGGTCGAATCGCGTCCCGAGCGCGAGCTCGGTTTGCGCGCGCAATTGCATGAGCCGCATGTAGCCGTAGTAGTAGCTCGGTGCTTGCCCTGGGGCCCAGAACGTATAGCGGTCGATCTCCTGCTTGACCATCGCCTTGGAGATGGCGAGGTCGTCGCGCAGCACGGCGGCGGCTCGGTCCGGCGTCATCATGCCCAGGTTGATCATCGGGTCGATAAAGGCCCGTGCGGCACGCACCATTCGCCACTGTAATGCGAAGAGCTGCCCCTCGAGAGGCTCGTAGGACTGCATCTCGGCTTCGGCGTACAGCGCCCAGCCCTCCAGGTTGACGGTGTTGAACGCATAGACGGCCCGCGCGATCGACACGCCGCGCTCGACCATGCTCGCGAACTGCAGCTCGTGGCCGGGGCGCGCCTCGTGCGCGATGATCGTCCAGGAGGCGGCGTCCGTCGTATCGTCGTCTATACGCAGGCTCTCGTCGGTCGCCTCACCAGGCAGGCTCAACGGCAGCACGAACTCGCCGTACTCGCCTGTGTTGCCGATGAGCCGCGGCGGCGTCATGTGCGCCGCGGGCGTCTGCGCCGTTTCCGCTGCCGTCGCGAGGCGGATGACTGCCTTGCGGTCGGGCAGGGTCACGATGTGCTCGCGGACGATGATCCCTTCCATCTCGGTCAGCCGCGCGCTGAAGAACGGCAGGATCGCAGCGCCGACGAGCTGCTCCTTCTTGAGCTCCCGTATCACGTCGCGGTAGTCGGTGCTGCGAAAACCGCGCTGCCTGGCGATCTGCGCCGCGATGCCGCGCAGCTGGTTCTGGATCTCGGCGTACGAGAACTGCGCCTGGGCGATCAGCAGCTCCGGCGCCACATCGACGCCGGCCACCTTAAGGTTGTCCGCGTAGACTTCCCGCGGGAGCTGCGGCGTCGTGCGGCACTTCGGCAGGACGTTGGCGCGGACCCAGGCGTCATAGTCGCGCACTTGCGCTTCGAGGGCGGCAAGCGGTTCCTGCCATCCTTCGAGGCCGCTCGCCCGGAACAGATCACGGATCCCGTCGACGTAATGCTTGCTGTCGTCGAGCGCCTTGTTCACCTCGTTCACGTAGGGGCCGGTGAGGCCGACAACGGCGAGCCGCTCCTGGGTGCGGTCGATCGCCAGGCGGGCAAGCGGTACGAACCCTTGCTCGAGGCCTGCGTAGCGGCGGAGCCGGACGAGCGCCGTCGGCTGGCGCTCCTTCGAGATCTGCGGATCGAGCAGTACCCGTATCCCGGTGAATTCGATCTGGGCGACGTCGATATGCTCGAGCAGGAGGCGGCGCCGGAGCTGCGCCGTGGTGGCGAAGTCTTCCTGCGCCTTGATCATGATCTCGAGGTCCTGGCGCACGCGCGAGTCCGCGGCACCGGGGAGCTTGCCTCGCAGCGACTCGGCGGCCTTGCGGGTGTCGGCGAGATAGCGCTCGTAGACTTCGGGCCGCAGGTCGAAGATCTCGCGATCGATGCCGTCGACGCCGACCTGGCCTGCGTACTCTGGGAAGTAGCGGGCGAAGACCGCGAGCGGGATGCTTGCGAACTCGTTGCTTTGCTCGACCCACTGCGGCGCCGCTGCCCGAGCGAACGGTGCGGCGAGCGCAAGGGCCGACAGGGCTATCGCCAGCAGGCGATGGAATCTATTTCTCGTGAGACGCACGTGCCAAGCGTAGCATGCAGCGCCCTCAGCGGCTCGCCCGGGCGCGGTCGACGATTATTCAGCCAGGGGGCGTGCCATCCTTCCATTCCTCGTCGGTGCGGAAGACGCGAACGACTCGCGTCCGCTTGCCGCCCGCGTATTTTTCCATCTGCACCATCACCGGGTAGAGCTCGGCGAGCTTCGCGCGCGCGGCCGCCTCCTCGTCGAAGGTGAGCACCTTGCCGTCGGCGCCACGCACGTCCGACCACAGTCCGCGGTCATCCTGAATCTCGATCTTGAACATGGCTGCTCTCCGCTAGAATCGTAGTCCGCCCGCGCCCAGTGATGGTGGAATCGGCGGGTCGACCGGAAAGGATGATGGTGAAGAAATGAGCGCAGAAGGAAGTGTACTCGTCGCCGGCGTCGGCCCGGGACTGGGGATCGCCGTGGCAAAGCGTTTTGCCCGCGAGGGGCATAAAGTGGCGATGCTCGCCCGCAACCGCGAGCGGCTGAACGCGCTGGCGGCGCAGGCTCCGGACCGCCTGGTCGCGGTGCCCTGCGACCTCACCGATCCCGCGCGGGTCGATGCCGCTTTCGAAGAAGCCGAGCAGCGTCTCGGGCCACTCGTTTGCGCCGTCTTCAACGCGGGAGCGTATCGGCCGGGTTCGATCCTCGACATCGCGCCGGGCGACTTCGAGCATTGCTGGCGGGTGGGCGCCTTTGCGGGATTCCTGGTCGGACAGGCCGCTGCGCGGCGCATGGCCCCCCGCGGCTCCGGAACGATCCTTTTCACGGGCGCGACCGCGTCGCTGCGCGGCAGCGCCCGGTTCGCGAATCTCGCGTCGCCGAAGTTCGCTCTGCGCGCCGTGGCGCAGAGCATGGCGCGCGAGCTCGGGCCACGCGGCATTCACGTCGCGCACGTGATAATCGACGGTCAGATCGGCGAGGCCCAGGAAGGAGCGCCGCCGGACAGCCGGCTCGCGCCCGCGGCAATCGCCGATGCCTACTTCGATCTGCATCGCCAGCAGCGCTCCGCGTGGTCGCAGGAAGTCGACCTGCGTCCCTGGGTCGAGCGGTTCTGAGCCCGTCACTGCTTCAACTGCACTCGCAGCACCTTCTTGTCGTACTCGGCTTCGGTCGCCATGGTGATCTCCTTGCCGCCCGCGGCGTACACGCGCCCGCCCCCTCGCCGGCAGGCATTGCGCTCGTACTGGCACGGGCCCATCTCCGGGTGCGATGCGCAAAGTTGGGCGACTTTCTGGGCGAACTCGATCTCTGTCTGCGTGCGCACTCCGCCGGCCACTGTTACGCAGACATAAAGCGCGTTCGGTGGGACGACGATGTCTTGGCTGGCTGCGGGCGCAGGCTCCGCCGCGCGCTGGACCTGCGCCAGCTTGGTACTCGGTTCGATCTGCAATGGCCCGGCCGCAGAATCGCAGGATAGGGCAGCGGCAAGGCAGAACAGGGCGATCGCCAGCATGTGCCGCACGGCGGCCTCGGAGCGCTACGCTTCGGCGATCTCGACGAGAACGTCCGCCGCGCGCCGGCACTGCTCGCGCGACACGTCGAGGTGTGTGACCGCGCGCAATGTGCGCGGGCCGAACGCGAACAAGAGCACGCCGCGCTCGCGCGCTCGCGTCACGGCAGTCGCCGCGTCGGGCGCGCCCTCAGCGAGCGTGAAAACGAGAATGTTGGTCTGCGCCGTCGCGAGGTCGATCATGATCCTTTTACTCGCGGCGAGACGCTCCGCGATGAGGCGGGCGTTCGCGTGATCCTCGACGAGTCGCTCCATGTGTCGCTCGAGCGCATGCAGGCCCGCGGCGGCGAAGATCCCCACCTGGCGCATCGCGCCGCCGAACATCCGCCGGTAGCGCACGGCTCGCTCGATCAGCTCGCGCGTGCCGGCGAGGAGCGACCCGCCGGGCGCGCCGAGCCCCTTGGACAGCGCGACCGCAACCAGATCGAACGGCGCCGCGAGCTCGGCGGGAGTACGCTTGCTCGCGGCCGCTGCATTCCACAGCCGCGCGCCGTCGAGAAAGGTCGCCACCGAACGCTCGCGTGCGGCGGCGCAGATCCGCAGCACCTCGTCCTGGGGAAAGACGACGCCGCCCGCGCGATTGTGCGTGTTCTCGATCTCGACCAGCGTTGTCGGCGGATAGATGACGTGACCACGTGGCTTGCACGCGGCGACGAACTCCGCCGCCGTGAACGTCCCCTTGGCGCCGACCTCGGTGAACTGCACGCCCGCGTTCGCCGCGCCCGCGCCGGTCTCGTGCCACACGGCATGGCTCTCGCGGCTCACGATCACGTCGTCGCCCGGCCTGGCGAGCACGCGCAGCGCGACCTGGTTGGCCATCGTGCCCGAGGGGAGCCACAGCGCGGCTTGCTTGCCGAGCAGTGTCGCGACGCGCTCCTGCAGCGCGTTCGATGTCGGGTCCTCGCCGTACTGATCGTCGCCGACGGGCGCCTCGGCGATCGCCGCGCGCATCGCCGCGGTGGGTCGCGTCACCGTATCCGAGCGCAGGTCGATCGACGTTTCAGGCGCTTGCGCCATGTCGGCTTGCTCCGTTCGTCAGCGGAGCGCGGAACGCGCTCAATGGCTTGAGTGGGCTCACTGCGGCACGCCGGCGAGGTCCAGGACGAAGCTGTACTCGCGAGCTGTCTCCTCCAGCCGCTCGAATCGTCCGGACTTACCGCTATGACCCGCTTCCATGTTGATATGGAAGATCAGGGGATTGGAATCTGTTTTCTTCGCGCGCAGCCGTGCGACGTACTTGGCGGGCTCGTAGTACTGGACCTGCGAATCCCACAGTCCTGTCGTTACGAGCATCGGAGGGTAATCCCGAGGCGCTATGTTGTCGTACGGCGAGTACGAGAGCATGTAGTCGTAGAACGTCTTTTCGCGCGGATCGCCCCACTGAGTCCATTCGTTCGTCGTGAGTGGAATCGTCGGATCGAGCATCGTCGTGACGACATCGACGAATGGCACGTACAGGGTGATACCGCGATACTTCGTGCCCGCCTCATTGGCCACCGCGCCCATCAGCAGCCCTCCGGCCGAACCTCCCGCCGCGAATACCCTGTTCTTCGCTCCGTAGCCCGTCTGAACCAGGAAATCCGTCGCATCGACGAAGTCGTTGAAGGAGTTCTTCTTGTGCAATAGCCTGCCCTCTTCGTACCAGCCCTGGCCGAGCTCCGCGCCGCCCCGTACGTGTGCGATCGCGACGGCGAAGCCGCGGTCGAGCAGCGAAACCCGATTGCCGTTGAAGCGCGGATCGGAGGAGAAACCGTAGGAGCCATAGCCCGTCACGTATAGCGGTGCCGTTCCGTCACGTTTGAACCTGTCCTTGCGGTACGCGACCGACACGGGGATCCGCTTGCCGTCGCGTGCCGGCGCCCAGAGTCGCTCCGACGCATACAAAGACTGATCGTAGCCGATGACCGGTTGCTGTTTGCGCAGCACGCGCTTGCCTGTCGTCAGCTCGGAGTCGAACGTCGAAACCGGGGTTGTCATCGACGTGTAAGTCCAGCGCACAAAGGGCGATGAAGGATCGGGATTCGTTTGCAGTTGCGTCGTCGAAGCCTGGTCGGTGTCTGCAACGGGGAAGGGGGGCCTGCCGTCGGCCGGCAGGATAACCACCTGCTTCGTGGCGGCGACTCGTTCCTCGACGGCGATCGCGTTGGCGAACAGCGCGAAGTCATCAACGCCGGCTTCTTCGCGCGCAGGGACGATGTCGCGCCATCGCATCCGATCCGCCGGTGCCTCATCTGGCGCCTCGACGAGCCGGAAGTTGAGTGCGTTCTCGTTCGTACGGATCACCCAGCGCCGCCCCAGGTGGTCGGCGTAGTTGCGCACGCCCGGTTTGCGTGGCAACACGACCCGAGAATCCAAAGTGGGCGCGTCGGCGGGCACGGCGCGCACCTCCGTCGTGTCGAATCCCTCGATCGCGATCACAATGTACTTGCGCGACGCGCTATGGCTGATATCGGTAAACAGCGTCTTGTCCGGCTCGTCGTAGACCATGCTGTCCGCAGCAGGATCGGTTCCGAGCGTGTGCCGATATACGGGGCCACTCTGCAGGAGCTGCGGATCCTGCTTGATGTAGAAGACCGTCTTGCTGTCGTTGGCCCAGACGACGGACTCGAGTACGCCTGAGACCGACTCCTGCAGGACCTCGCCGCTCCCGAGGTTTCTGAAGTGGAGCGTGCTCATGCGGCGCCCCACGGTGTCTTCGGTCCAGGCCAGCCAATCGCGGTCGGGACTTATCTCGAGTCCGCCTGCGGAATAGTAGGGCTTGCCGGCAGCGCGGGCGGGCAGGTCGAGGACTGTCTCGATCGCGGCCGTTGAGTC
>DASVFM010000048.1:0-5732 GCA_036380055.1 Casimicrobiaceae bacterium | reverse complement strand
GAGGCGCGCTACGGCGAGCTCCCCGGACACATCTTCGCTGCGTCCGCCGTGCCTCTCGCGAGCGGCAGTTATCCGGTGCCCGTCGCCGGCACGAACGTGCGCCAATCGCTCAACGCAGCGTTGCGCTACCTCCTCCAAACCGCGCCGGAAGTCCTGCTGCGCGGCGAAGACCTGCACGATCCCTACGGCGGCGCGTTCAAGGTCACCCAGGGGCTCTCTACCGAATTTCCGGGACGGGTCATCTCGACGCCGATCAGCGAAGCCGGCGTCGCAGGCGCGTCGATCGGTCTGGCGCTGGCCGGATTCAAGCCGATCACCGAGGTGATGTTCGCCGACTTCCTTACGCTGTGCATGGACCAGATCTACAACCACGCCGTGAAGTTTCCGGGCATGTTCCGCGACATGGCAGTGCCGCTTGTCATCCGCGCGCCGAGCGGCGGGCGGCGCGGGTATGGGGCGACGCACAGTCAGAGCCCCGAGCACCTGTTCGCTTCCGTGCCCGGACTGACCGTCGTCTACGGAAGCCAGCGACACGACGTTGGACGCCTGCTCGTCGACGCGACGCTGCGCTGGCCCTACCCCGTGCTCTTCCTGGAGCACAAACTGCTCTACGCGGAAAGGCTGGACGCTGCCGGCTACGCGGCGCTCCCGGAAGAGGACGACGTGGCAGCCGAGTTGTTTCCGACGCTGCGCGGCGGCGACGCTGAGGCGGACGTCACGCTGCTCACCTACGGCGGCATGCTGCCGCTCGTCGAAGCAGCGGCGCGGCGGCTGCGCGAGGAAGAGGAGCTCGCCGTGGAGATCGTCGTCCCCTCCCTTCTTGCGCCGCTGCCGGCAGCCCTGCTCGCCAAGCACCTGCTGGCGTGCAAGCGCGTGGCGATCATCGAGGAGTCCCATCACCAGTACGGCGTCGGCGCGGAGATTGCCGCGACGCTGCTCGAGCGCGGCTATCGCGGCAGGCTGCTGCGCATTGGTGCGCCTCCATTGCCAATCCCGTCGGCGCGCAGCCTGGAGCGGCAGATGCTGCCCGACGAAGCGCGCGTGGTCGACGAAGTGCTTGGCATGATCTGAGAACCTGCATGCCCAGCCCACTGCGCGTACCGCGCGTGAATAACAACGACGACAGCGTCCGCGTCGTGGATCTCGGGGTCAAGGAAGGCGACTTCGTCAAGCGCGGCCAGATCATCGGCGCAGTCGAAACGGACAAGGCCGTGCTCGACGTGCCCGCGGAGCAGGAAGGGTTCGTGCTCAAGGTTCTCCACCGCAAGGGAGATTCGGCGAGCGTGGGCTCCGTGCTCCTGTGGCTCGGTGCAGCGGCCGACGAGCGCGTGCCGGAGCCGCCTCCGGAAGGCGAGATCGAATCGGGGCCCGGGCAAACCTCCCGACCTACCGCCAAGGCCCAGGCCATGCTGCGGGAGCTGGGCCTCGATGCGAGCGTGATCCGCGCTGCGGGGGAGCGGCTCAGCGTTTCGGACATCGAGGCATGGCTCGCGCAGCGCGCCGCGCCGCACGAGCGGCCCGCCCCCACGCGTGACGAAGCTGCGCCCGAAATCGGCGGCGAATACCGGGAGCTCTCGGCCGAGGAGCACGGCATGTTTTCGGCGGTGCTGTGGCACCGGGACCGCGCCGCGCCTGCGTATCTGGAGCTCGAATACGACCCGCAGCCTTGGGAGAGCTACGCGGTGGACTATGCGCAGCGGAACAAGCTCATGCTCTCGCCGCTGCTTGCGCTGCTCGCCTTCCGGCTGGTCGAGCTCGCGAAGGCCAACCCGCGCATCAACGCCACGGTCGTCGGCAAGCGTGCGTACCAGTATGCACCCGTGAACCTCGGCTTCACGGTGCAGGCCGGGCCGACGCTGTACCTTGCCGTGGTACGCGATGCACAGGAAATGAGCGCCAGCCGCTTCATCGACGCGCTAGGCGAAGTTCAGCGCCACGCGATGGCACACAAGCTGCGGCCGAGCGAAGCGACAGGCGCGACGCTCGCCCTTTCCAGCATGGCGCGCTGGGGCGTGAGCCGCCACGTGCCGATCCTGCCGCCGCTGACGAGCCTGATCGTGGCGCACGCGGCGCCGCGCGCGGGCGGTGGGGCCGTGCTCGGCGCAAGCTACGACCACAGACTGCTGTCAGGTTCCGACGTCGCGCAGGTGCTTCAGGCGCTCGCGGAGCGGCCGCAGTAGGGCGGTGCCTAAACCCGTGGAGCTCGGACGAGAAGCGGTCAAGGCGGCGATTCGCGCCAAGATCATCGAGCTGGCGCGCGCGCTGAAGATGGACGCTGCGTCGCTGGCCGATACCGACATCATTCCGGCCAGCGGCTTGCTGGATTCGACGGCGATTCTCGAGCTCGTCGCCTGGTACGAGCAGCACTTCGGCATCGAGCTCGCGCAGAGCGAAATCAACATCGACAACCTGGGGTCGATCGACGCCATGGCCGAGTTTCTCCTCGCGCGCCGGAGTCGCGCTGCAGGCACCCGGTCATGACCATCATCGCGGTCGTGCTCGCATGGCTCGTTCTTAGCTGCGCCGTGCTCGCCTTCGCTTTCCGCGGCGCGCTGGCGGCAGCGTGGAACGAGCCGGTCCTGCGCGCGCCGGTTCTGATCCTGGAGAGCGATGACTGGGGTTACGGGCCGCTCGACCAAGCAGCCCGGCTCGATCGGCTCGCCGAACTCCTGTCGCGCTTTCGCGACGCGCTCGGGCATGTTGCTGTGACAACGCTCGGCGTGGTGCTGGGCGGTCCGGATACGGAGCGCATGCGTGCGGAGCGCTGGGAGGATTACCGGCGCATGACGCTTGCCGATCCTCGGTTCGCCGCGGTGCGCGAGGCGCTGCACCGGGGCTCTGCGCAGCGTGTCTTCGCCCTGCAGCTGCATGGACTCGAGCACTTCTGGCCGGTGTGCCTCATGCGCGCCAGGGCGGTCGATCCGCGCGTTCGCGCGTGGCTGGAGGGCGCAGCGTTTCCTTCGACCGAGGAGCTTCCCTCGCCGCTACAGAGCCGCTGGATCGACACGACAGAGTTGCCCTCGAAGCCGCTGCCGGCCGTGCAGGCGACAGCAGCCGCGGTCGAGGAAGCGCGCGTCTTCGCCGACGTGTTCGGGGTACCGCCGGAAGTCGTCGTGCCGGCGACCTTCGTCTGGAACGATGCCGTGGAAGCTGGATGGGCGGGCGCCGGCATACGCGTGATCGTAACTCCCGGTGTGCGCAACAGCCGCCGCGACGCGCAGGGGCGCGTCGTTGGCGATGGGGGAACGCACTTTACCGGCGCAGCGGGTCCGCGCGGCGTGCGCTACGTCGTGCGCGACAGCTACTTCGAGCCGTCGCTCGGGCACAGTTGCGCGGCGGCTCTCGAGTCGCTGCGGACGAAGACGCACCTCGGCCGTGCGACGCTGCTCGAGATGCATCGGTTCAACTTCTTCGGCGATGAGGCAACCACGGAGCGCTCCTTCGAGGAAGTGACCGAGCTGCTCAAGCGCGCTTGCGCCGAGTTCCCCGAGATGCGCTTCATGAGCACCGCCGAGCTCGCGCGCAGCTGCCGCGACCGATCGACGCTGGTCGAACGGCGGACCACGGCGCGCCTGCACTTCCTCATTCGCCGACTGGCGACCGTTTCGCGGCTGCGCCGGCTCGGCTGGGCAACCGGTGCGGCAATTCCCGCTCTGCTCGCCTATCTCGTGACCCTGCCGCGAGGCCGGGTAGCGCCGGCCGTGTCTGGCTGATGCATCGACGCCCAAACGCTTCGGGGCTCGAGCGCCATCGCAGCGCGCCGGGGCAACCATGAGCGGAATCTGCGGCTGGGTGGGCGCGGCAGGCGATGCAGCACCGGCACGCGCTGCGCTTGAGCCCATGCGCGCGGCGCTGCACGACCGCGAAGCGTCCGCACCCGAACCGCTCGAGGTCGGCGGATGCGTGCTCGCCGTGACGCCCGGGGTGCACGCAGTATCGCTTGGCCGATCCGATGGATTGCTTGCGGCGGTCGAAGGCCAGGTGCGCTGGCGCTCGGCGGAGCTTGCATCGCTCGCCGCGGCACAGGGAGCGGCCGCCGCGGTGGCCGAGGCCTATCGACGCAAGGGCGAGCACTGTTTGCAGGAGATAGCCGGCCCGTTCGCCTTTGTGGTCATCGATTCGCGCAGCGGCGAGGCTCTCCTGGCGATCGACCGGCTCGGCACGCGGACGATGTGCTTTGCACGGACCCGGGACAGGTTCGTCTTCGCCTCGAACGCAGCGAGCGTGGTCGCGCACCCGGACGTTGATCGAGGGCTGGACCAGCAGGCGATCTTCGATTACCTGTACTGCCACGTGATACCAAGCCCGCGCACGATCTACAGCGCCGTGCAGAAGCTCGAACCGGCCCACTGCGTCGTCTTTCGCGGGGGCCGAATGGAAAGCCGCCTCTACTGGCGGCTACCTTACCGGGACGACGGATCCGCATCGGCCGCTGCGCTCGAGGCGCACTTCCGCGACCTGCTGGAGCAGGCGGTTCGCAACGCCATCGACGGCGAGGCCGCGATCGGCAGCTTCCTGAGCGGCGGCACCGACAGCTCGACGGTGGCCGTGATGCTGACCCGCATTCGCGGAGAGCCGGCGAGGACCTACTCGATCGGCTTCGCATGGGAGGGCTTCGACGAGATGGGTTACGCGCGCATAACCGCTCGGCACATCAACGCCCGCGCGCGCGAGTACTACGTCACGCCGCAGGACATTGCCGACGCCATCCCGATCATCGCACGCGCCTACGACGAGCCTTTCGGGAACGACTCCGCGGCACCGACGTACTTCTGCGCGAAGATGGCGCGCGAGGACGGAATCAAGGTGCTGCTCGCCGGCGACGGAGGTGACGAGGTTTTCGGCGGCAACGCCCGCTACGCGAAGCAGAAGATTTTCGAGGCCTACGGGGCGATCCCGCGGGCGGTACGCCGCGGCCTGATCGAGCCGATCGCCCTCGGTCTGCCAGGAGGCGAGCGCATCGCGCCGCTACGCAAGCTCGGAAGCTACATCCGCCAGGCATCGATTCCTCTGCCCGATCGTCTGGAGTCGTACAACTTTCTCCACCGCACGCCGCTCACGCAGGTTTTCGAGCCTGATTTCATGAACGTCGTCGATGTTGATGAGCCGCTCGCCATGGCACGCGAGGCCTACTCGCGCGCAAGCTCGTCCGCGCCGGTCAATCGCATGATGCATCTAGACCTCAAGCTCACGCTGGCCGACAACGATCTGCGCAAAGTGTCGCGCATGTGCGAGGTAGCGGGCATCGAGGCGCGCTACCCGTTGCTCGACGACGATCTCGTCGACTTCTCCGGCGGAATTCCGGCCGCGCTCAAGGTAAAGGGACTAAAGCTCCGCTATTTCTTCAAGCGCGCGCTGCGCGATGTGCTGCCGCCGCAGACGATCGCCAAGACCAAGCACGGCTTCGGGATGCCTTTCGGCCTGTGGTTGCGCAGTCATGGGCCGCTGGCGGAGATCGTCCACGGCAGCCTCGATGCGTTCCAGCGCCGCGGCATCCTGCAGCCCGCGTATCTCGCCGACCTGCGCCGGCAGCACGACACCGGGCATGCGACCTATTTCGGGATCATGATCTGGGTCATCGCGCTGCTCGAGTGCTGGCTCGGCGCGCGCAAACTCTGATTCTCGGCAAATCCGCCGACGGTACGGGACGGATGGGGTACTCGGGTTCCGCCGGCTAGGGGCTTTTCAGGAGCCCCTCGTAGGCTGCCTCGAGGTCTCGCACGGGCTTCTCG
>DASVFM010000047.1:0-10464 GCA_036380055.1 Casimicrobiaceae bacterium | reverse complement strand
TGCAGCGGCATGTCCCAGCCGCCGAAGTCGACCATCTTGGCGCCGGCGGCGCGATGCACTGAATGGAGCTGAGTCTCGAGGAGCATGGCTCTCCCAGGCGACAACAAAAAGGGCGAAGCGGCTGCTCCGCTTCGCCCCGTCTGTCCTTTTACCTGAGAGATTGCGGCGCCGTGTGACGCGCCGTGTGCCCCTTCGGTGGACCGCGCTCGCGGCGCAGTCGCTCTCCAGATTGGCTGCCTCCCGTGCGGTCCTTGGTGCCTGAGCGGTTGCGGGAGTTACGCCTTCGGCGGCGGCCCGGCCAACGGGGCCGCGCTCTCCTGCACGGGAGCGCTAGGTTACCCGCCCGCGGCAGTCGCTGTCAAAACGGCGGCGGGCGTGCCTAGCGCTGTCGCACCCGCTATTTCTTGAGGGTCAGGATCCAGGAAACGAGGCTTTTGATGTCGGCCTCGGGGACCTGCGTGTTCGGAGGCATCGGGATCTGGCCCCAGACGCCGGCGCCGCCCTTCTTGACCTTTTCGACCAGCGTCGCTTCGGCTTTCGGGTCGCCCTTGTATTTCGCAGCCACCTCCTGATAGGCCGGTCCGATCACCTTCTTGTCGACGGCGTGGCACGCAGCGCAGCCGTCCTTCTTCATCAATTCTTCCGCGGCCTTGTTGTCGAGTGCCGCATGAGCGCTGCCTGCCGCAAGGACGCCGGCGGCGAGCAATGTGAGTTGGCGTTTCATTGCGTCTCCGATGCAGTGGCAAAAACGGTCGCATGGTACCCGAAGCGCTGCTGCGACGCCACAACTCCGCAGCGTTCAAGTGCGCGAGGCCAGCGCCGATTCAAGTTCATCGAGGCTGCGAATAGGCGCTTCGCAGACCGCACCCCGGCAGACCCAAGCGGTCGCGCGCGCGCCGTGCGCATCGCGCGGCTCCGCGAGAGCTCCCGGGAGTTCTTTCTGCGCCGATAGGTCGAGCACGCGCAGCATCGGCCGCAAGCGCCTCTCGAGCGCGCGCTGCCATACGGCGCACATCGCCGCGTCGCCTCGCAGCAGCACGGTCGTCGGGGCAAGCAGGCAATCCTCGAGCGCGATCAGCAGCGAAGAGCAGCCCGTCGGGCTATCGCTCAACTCGCGGCTGAACGCGCGGACCGTCCTCTCCGCAGCGTTGAGATAGCGCGCCTCGCCGAGCCAATGGCCCAGCGTCGTGAGGCCCTGGGCGGCGATCCCGTTGCCCGAGGGCGTTGCGTTGTCGTGGCCGGGTTTGGGGCGATGGATCAGCGGCTCGTGATCGTGCGCCGTGAAGAAAAAGCCGCCGTTGGCTCGATCCTCGAAGCGGTTCAACAGTGCGTTTGCGATCTCGATAGCCCAGTCGAGGTCCTCGCGGCTGAAGCGGGTCTGCATCAACTCGATCAGCCCCGCCAGCAGATAGGCGTGATCGTCCAGATATGCATTGAGATGAGCGTGCCCGTCCTTGTACGTCGCCAGCAGACGACCGTCGCGCCACATCGTGTTGCGGACGAAGTTGCACGCGGCTCTCGCGCTCGCCAGCCACTCTGGCTCATCGAATACCCGCGCCGCCCGCGCAAGTGCGCCGATCATGAGAGCGTTCCAGCTGGTGAGGATCTTGTCATCGCGCCCGGGACGGACCCGCTTTTCGCGCAGCGCGAAGAGCTTGCCGCGCGCCGAAGCACATCTTGCCTTCGCGATGGAAAGGTCGGTGCCGAGCTCGGTCGCGACCAGCGTCAGCGGCGCCGCAACGCGCAGATGCCAGGCTGCGCCCTCGAAGTTCGGCGGGCCGTCGAGTCCCCAGTGGCGCGACGCCACCGCCCACTCGTCCGCGTCGAGCGCGCTTCTTACCTCGGCGGGCGTCCAGACATAGAACTTGCCTTCCTCGTGCTCGCTGTCGGCATCGAGGCTCGAGTAGAACCCCCCCTCGGGCGCGCGCATCTCGCGCAGCGTCCAGGCCGCGATGCCCCCCGCGGCCCGAGCGAATTCTGGCTCCGCGGTCACGCGCCAGGCATCGGCGTAGAGCGTGAGCAACGCGGCGTTGTCGTAGAGCATCTTCTCGAAATGCGGAATCGACCACTCGGCATCGACGCTGTAGCGGCAGAAGCCGCCGCCCAGCTGGTCATGTATCCCTCCATCGGCCATGCGCGCGAGCGTGACCGCGACGATGTCGAGCGCGCTCTTCTCATCGTGCGCCAGGTGTCGGCGCAGACAGAGCTCCAGATCGGTGACGTGAGGGAATTTTGGCGCGCCTCCGAACCCGCCATGCACCGCATCGAAACCGCGCGCGAGCGAGGTGAACGCAAGGCGGGGGGCGTCGGCAGGCAGCTCCAACCCGGCTTCCGGCGGCTGCGGATTGGTAAGGGCGAGCGCAGCTTTCAGCCGGGCGTTCTGCTCGGCAATCGCCGCTCCCTGCTCCTGATATGCAGCGGCGACGCGCGGCAGCAGGTCGGCGAAGCCCGTCAGCCCATAGCGCGAAGACTTGGGAAAATACGTCCCCCCGAAGAACGGCTCCTGCGCAGGCGTGAGGAACATGGTGAGTGGCCAACCTCCGCTGCGTTGCGTGAGCATCGCGTGCGCCACCTGATAGATCTGATCGAGATCGGGCCGCTCCTCGCGATCGACCTTGATGTTGACGAAGAGCTTGTTCATCAACTCGGCGACCTGCTCGTCTTCGAAGGACTCGCTCGCCATCACGTGGCACCAGTGGCACGCCGAATAGCCGATCGAGAGCAGGATCGGCTTGTCTTCGCGCCGCGCGCGCTCGAGCGCTTCCTCGCCCCACGGATACCAATCGACGGGGTTCTCGGCGTGCTGCAGAAGATAGGGGCTCGTCTCGCCCCGCAAGTGGTTGGGCATGCTTCGGACGCGGATCAGATTACGCCGGGCGCTCGACGTCCGGGCCGGCGGCCGGGGACCAGGCTAGTCGCGGATCTCCTCGAACGCGACGCGCTCGAAGTCCGCTCCGCGCTGCAGCAGCCGCGTGAGGCGGAAGCGGCGCTCGGGTCCCGAGTCCATCGACCGCAGCGAGCGACCCGGGTTGAAGATACGCGGCGGCGTGATGATGGTGGCCTTCTCTTCCGGCGTATAGCCGAGCAGGATCACGGGAACCGGCGGATCCTCCGCAAGCATGGTAGTCATCGGCCTTACCGCAAGCGCTGCCGCGAGACCGGCCCAGAGCCGCAATCGGACCGAGATCTCTCCGCGCCCGTCGAGCGCCACACGCGTGACGTACCCGCAGCGAACGTGCTCATCGTCGCGCAGAACGACGAGCTGTTCGAGGTGCCAGCGGTGTATGCCGCTGCCGACACGGCGAAGGCTCGCTTCATCCCAGTCGTACGTGCCCTGCCAGTGCTCCCACGCCCACTCTCTCTCGGCCTCCTCCTTGTTGCGATCGTAATCGGTGAGGGCACCAAGCGTGGCGAGATGCTGCGTTCCGTGATACGAAAGCCGGCCGAGCGGGTCCTGGCGATTGAAGGTGCGGCCGGAGACTCTGAAGTACGCCGCGCCGAGTCCCCCGACGCACAGATCGAGCGGCGTCTGCGTTTCGTTGCCTGTCTTCTTCGGCGCCGCATACCAGTGCGTGTCGAGATGCGAGAGCAAGGTGCTGCATCCTTCGACGGAAACGTCGTGTCCCAGCTGCAGCTCGGCCGGATTGGCGCCGCTGCCGAGACGTTTGAGCCGCCCGCGCACGCTGGTCGCGAGCTTCGCCGGATATCCGAAGCGCATCGACTCGCTCACGTGGCGCGGTGCGACCTGCGCGAGCGAAGCGCCCGTCGGCGAGTCGAGATCGCTCACGATGACCGGCCCTTCTGTCTCGCGCTGCTGGACGTAAGGGAAGACCTTGCGCGCCCACATGCCGAGCCAGCGGTCGGTGAGCTCGATTTGGCGAACCGTCAACGCGCATGGATCGGCGAGGCTAAGGAGCAACGCGTGTGAATACGTCGAATAGCAGGACAGCCCGATCGCCGATGGCATGAGCTCGTCGGAGACTGCGGTGACGGCGCAGTCGAGGATCTCGGCCAGTCGATAGTAGGCATGCAGCTCCTGCCACAAGGTCGGCGGCGGGCTTCGCCGCGCGAGTCCGTTCACCAGGATCATCTGCTTGCCGACCCATAGTCCGCGCTGCAGGAGCTTGGCCTTAACGCCCTGCAGCTCCGGATCGCCCTCGAGCAGGGGCTTGAGGCATGCGGAGTACTGTGCCCAAAGCGCCTGCCACAGAGCAACGGCCTGCTCCGCAGCCTCTCGTTCCCGATCGGTTGCAGGCTGCGGCTTGCCGGCGTACCGCCGAGCGAGCTCCGTGTGCAGGTACATGACCGGTTCGCGCAACACCTCCGCGATTCGCGCACGCTCGCGAGGTGCCAACTCAGCGTCGGTCATGCGCTGCAGCTGCGCCAGCAGCGCTTCGTAGTGACGCGGGATATTCGAAAGTTGCTGTGCGCGCAGCCAGCGCGCGCATCCGTCCGCGTCGGCGAACGCGAGCCCCGTGGGCTCAGTCCCGGTCTGCGTCAGGGTGAATTCGTTCGACACCACATCTCCGCTCCCGGTGGGTCCGAGCCGCCAGGTTCGGGCTCCCAGGCCGTGACGATCTTATAGCACAACCCCCACCCGATCGCCCGCCCCGCCGCAGCGGCGCAGCGCCCGGGGCGATGAACGGCAAGTCCCCGTCAATGCTGATTATTCGACAACGGCGCTGTGGATTGTTCCGGTGCGAAACCAGAGTGCCGAGCCCACACTTGTAGCCAACGAGGGGGAGATGAACAACTCCGACTCGAGAAACAGGCAGACGAGCACCACGGCTATGAACAGCCCCTCCACACAACCCACCCGCCGGCGTCCCGACACAAGCGGCAGAGACGCAACGCGGCCGGTCAGCTTGCCTCCAACCCGCGCTGCGCGCCCAGCGGTGCGCAGTCGCGGGGCCTTTTTGGCTGGCCGTGGCGAGCGAGGATTGGTCCGCGGGCTGGTAGCGCTGCTCTTCCTCGCGGTGACAACTGTCTCGCTGATCACCCTGGCGCCGCGGGTCATCGACGCGCCAGCCGTGGCGGCCAACCCGGCCTTCGAGCTCGTCGCGACAGCCAGTCGCTTGCCGACTCCGCCCCCCGCCCCGCGTCATCCCTGACCGGCGAGGCGCCGACCTCGCCGCGAAGCGCGCGTCATTGGCGCGGGGTTCGCTCCGAGCGCGCCGGCGCGGTCTCGAAATTGCTGCGAAAGGGGTTGATGTCGATGCCGCCACGGCGCAGGAACCGCGCGTAGACCGTGAGCGCTCGGGGCCGGCAGCGGCTCAGGACGTCCATGAAGATGCGCTCGACGCAGCTCTCATGAAACGAGGCATGTCTGCGGTAGGACACGAGATAGCGTAGCAGGCCTTCCCGATCGATGCGCTGACCCTGGTAGCGGAGCATCACATCCGCGTAGTCGGGCTGACCGGTGACCGGACAGTTCGCCCTGAAGAGCGCGCTGCGCAGCGTTTCGTCCGCCTCGGAGCCCGACGCGGTGAGTGCTTCGGGCGATGGAGCGTAGGCGCTGATCGTTGTGGCGACGGAATCGAGCGATTCTCCGGGCAGCTCGGCCACATGGAGTCGCCCCAAAGCCTGCGCCGCATAAAGAGTCACGCCGACTTCGGTGCCGCAGGCGCGCTTCAGGTCCTCCGCGATCGTGTGCCGCAGCTCATCGATGCCTCGAAGAGCTTCCTGCGCGTACGAGCCGAGGTAGAGTTTGAGCGATTTCGATTCCACGATCGAGGGCGAGTCCGCCGGCACGCGGAATTCGCCGATCGCAAGCTGCGGTTTGCCGCTCCGATCGAGCCAAGTGATTTCGTAGGCGGTCCACAGATCGGCTCCGGTGAACGGAAGCGTCCCGTCTATTCCCAGCTGTCGGCGCTGTTCGGCGCGCGCAAAGGAAAAAAGCAGCGAGGGCGTGTAGCGGTCCGGATATTCGGTCGGCTTCCCGAGGGGTGAGCCGCTGATGGTGGTCATTGGTAGTCGGGCTCCCGCTCCCGGCGCTCAGCTTCAGTCCGGGACGGTTTGATTGCGCATACCCTCGATTGTAAGATGCCTGAATCGGGACCTTGGGGGGTTATCGATGATCACTGCGCCCGAGCCGGAAACGATCGGCTCACGCCTCACGGCAGTTGCGGCGCGATTGCCCGGCAAGGTTGCGCTAACCGGGGAGGGGTTCGAAGCGACCTATCAGGAGCTCGACCGGGCCGCGACGAACATTGCGCAACGCGTGGCGACGGTTGGCGCCGAACGCCCCGGATTCGTTTGCCTGTTGTTCCGCAGCAAGGTCTCGGCGGTGAAGGCGATGCTCGGTGCGGCGCGCTGCGGTCGTGCCTACATCTCGCTCGACGCAGCAGACCCGGACGAGCGGCTGCGCTTCATCATCAGGGACGCCTCTCCGGTTGCCGTGCTTACCGAGGAGGCCTTTGTTGAGCGCGCCCGCGGACTCGCTTCTCCCGCCTGCGAGGTGATCGATGTCAGGGCAATAGCCTCGGGTCGCGAAGAGCTGACCCTCCCGCCCGTTTCGCCCGACGCGACGGCCTACGTCGTGTACACGTCGGGCTCGACGGGGGCGCCGAAAGGCGTATGTCAGACGCAGCGCAACCTTCTGTTCTTCGCCGACGCCTACGCCAAGGCCCTCGAAGTAGTCGCGGCCGATAGACTGTCGCTTCTGTTCTCCCTGAGCTTCGGCGCGTCGAACCTCAACATCTTCGCCGGGCTCTTCAACGGAGGAACCCTGTGCGCCTACGATATGCGGCGCGACGGGATCTCGAAACTGGCCGATTGGCTCGATCGAGAACAAGTCAGCGTGCTGCATACGGTGCCGACGGTGTTCCGCGAGCTGATGGCGAGCCTTGCCGAGGGGCAAACGCTCGCCTCGCTCCGGGCGATCGATGTGGCTGGCGAGGCGTTGTTCGACAGCGACGCCGAGCTCTTCCGCCTGCACACGGCCCCGCACTGCATGTTGGTGAACCAGCTCGGAGCTACCGAAGTCAGCGTCATCGCCCAGCATCGTGTCGAGCGGCCCGCCGCAGCGCCGTCCGGGCGAATCGTTCCCGTGGGCCGTAGCCCCGTCGGAGTGCGTGTCTTCATTCGCCGCGAAGACGGAGCGCAAGCCCAAGCGAACGAGATCGGCGAGATCGTCGTCTGCAGCCCACACGTGAGTCCCGGTTACTGGCGGCGGCCCGAGCTCAACGCGTCCACTTTCTCCGAGGATGTCTCGGCGCCCGGATCGCGTTGCTACCTTACTCGCGATCTGGGTCGCGTCGATGAGGCGGGCAATCTGCACTTTCTCGGTCGTCACGGCAGCCGCGTCAAGATTCGTGGCCATTCGGTGGACTTGACGGAGGTCGAGGCGGCGCTCGCCGCCTGTCCGGGCGTGCACAAGGCGGCAGTCGTCGCTGCAAGCGACGAGGTGGACAAGGAAGCGGCGAGGCTCGTGGCTTATCTGGTCCTCGGGCCGGGCGTCGAGCGCAGGCCGCTCGTCATCCGCCGCGAGCTAAGGAAGTTTCTGCCCTCCTACATGCTGCCCTCGGCGTTCGTCTTCATCGGCGAGATGCCACTCACGTCGAGCGGGAAGATCGATCGCAAAGTGCTAGCCGCGCTGCGCCCGCCGAGCTCCGACGGCCAATCCGAGCCGGCGCGCGACGATGTAGAGGAGACGATCGCGGAAATCTTCGGCGAGCTGCTGAAGCGGACGACCGTCGGACGCGACGACGACTTCTTCCTGCTCGGCGGCGATTCGCTGTCGGTAGTCGAGCTCCGAACCCGCTTGTCCGATGCCTTCGGGGTGAGCCCATCGGATTTCTACGATGATGCGACGGTGAGCGGCATCGCCGCCGATATTCGCGCGACCCGCGCACGGTCCCCCATCGGCTCGATGTCACTCCCCGTGCTCATTCCGCTGAGGCGAGAAGGCGGCAAGACACCGCTGTTTCTCATCCATGGCCGCCTCGGGCAGGCGTTCGTCAGCCCGCATTTCCTGGCGTTGCTCGGGGACGATCAGCCGGTATGGGCGTTCCAGGCGCGGGGTCTCGACGGGCTGCATGAGCCCCATCCAACTATCGAGGCAATGGCTGCGGATTATTTGCACGAGATGCGCGCGCAACGCCCGCGAGGGCCGTACTTCATCGGCGCGCTTTGCGTCGGCGCATTCGTGGCCAACGTTATGGCGCGTGCTCTGCGCGACGCGGGTGAACCGGTCCTGCCCTTGCTGTTGTTCGACCCTCCTGACCGGCCATTCCAGATGAATTCACGGCAGGTCAGCGAACCCGGTCTGCTGAACCGCCTCAGAAATAAACAGGCGACGGGGCGAATCGCTCCGCGGCTCGATGACCCCGTCTATGCGAAGGCCTCGGTGAGAACCGCGCTTGCCCTTGAGCACGCGGTCTGCGCGCACAAGCCTCTGCCGTACGACGGGGCGGTGGTCATCATCTCGAGCCGCATGCGCATGCGCAGCCTCGGGCCCCTGGGCTTGAAAGCGCTCTTCACCGGAGAGATCGAGCATGTCGAAATTCCCGGCCCACATAGGCAAATCATCGACGTGCACAACGAAGTTTTCAGCGACCATCTGAAGCGCTTCATGACCCGGATTCACGCGGTGGCTACGAGCTCCGCCGTCGACAGTATCTAGGCCTTCAGCCCTGCACACGGTCGAGGCGGCGATAGCCGATCGCTTCGGCGAGATGCGCTGCTGCGAGTTCGTGCGCACCCGCGAGGTCCGCGACCGTCCGCGCGACCTTGAGGATCCGGTGGTAAGCGCGCGCCGAAAGCGAGAGGCGGGCGAATGCCGCTCGCAGCAGCGCCTCGCCTGGCGCATCGGGCGTGCAGAAGCGTTCCACCTCCTTCGGCTGCAACTCGGCGTTCGGCTTGCCCTGCCTCGCCCGCTGACGTCCGGCGGCCGCGGCGACGCGGGCACGTACGGCCGCGCTCGTTTCCGAGCTCTGGCTGTCGCCCGGCAGAAGTTGCGCCGGAACCGGCGGTACCTCGATCTGCAGGTCGATGCGGTCCAGGAGCGGACCCGAGATGCGCGAGCGATAGCGTGCGATCTGGTCCGGCGTGCAGCGGCACTTGCCGCTCGGGTGACCGAGGTAACCGCAGGGACAGGGGTTCATGGCGGCGAGGAACTGGAAGCGCGCAGGGAAGGTGGCCTGGCGCGCTGCGCGCGAGATGTTGATCTGTCCGGTCTCGATCGGCTCGCGCAGGACCTCGAGCACTCGCCTGTCCCATTCCGGTAGCTCGTCGAGAAAAAGCACGCCGTGATGAGCGAGTGAGATTTCTCCCGGCCTCGGATCGCCACCGCCACCGACCAGCGCTATCGCGGAGGCGGTGTGATGCGGCGCGCGCAGCGGTCGTTGGCTCCAGTCCTCGAGGCGGAAACGTCCGCACACAGAATGAATGGCTGCCGCCTCGAGTGCCTCGTCATCGCTCATCGGCGGAAGCAGACCCGGCAGTCGTTGCGCGAGCATGGATTTGCCAGTTCCTGGCGGGCCCAGCATGAGCAGGCTGTGACGCCCGGCCGCCGCGACTTCGAGCGCTCGCTTGGGCAGCGACTGACCTCGAACGTCGGCGAGATCCGGCGCGGTGCACGTGCCTCGCTTGGGCTCGGGCGCCTCGCACCGCGGCAACTCTTCGCGACCTGTGAGATGCGCGCACACGCTGAGCAGACTTCGGGCCGGATGCACGATTGCCTCTTTGACGAGCGCCGCTTCCTCTGCGCTTCCGGCCGGTAGCACGAACGCGCGCCCGTCGCGGTGCGCCTTGAGCGTCATCGCCAGCGCCCCGCGAATAGGACGCAACTCGCCGCTCAACGCAAGCTCGCCCGCGAATTCGTACTTGCTCAGGCGCTCCGCGGGCAATTGTCCCGTCGCCGCGAGGATTCCAAGCGCGATCGGGAGATCGAATCGACCGGATTCCTTTGGGAGATCCGCCGGCGCGAGATTGACCGTGATCTTGCGCGCCGGAAAATCGAACTGCGCATTCTGCAAGGCCGCGCGCACGCGGTCGCGGCTCTCCTTGACCTCGGTGTCCGGCAAACCGACCAGGTTGAATGCCGGCAGACCACCCGACAGGTGAACCTCAACCGCCACCGGCGGTGCATCAAAGCCCGATAGCGCTCGGCTGTGCACGACTGCGAGTGGCATGGGACTAGCGCCGGCGGCCCGGCGACGTGCTGCCGATGAAGCGCTCGCGGGCGCGGATCAACGATCCCCGCTGGCGGAGCGCCCCTCGAGCTGCGCAACGCGAGTCTCGAGCGCTTCGAGTTTTTCTCGCGTGCGTCGCAGCACCTGCGCCTGAAGCTCGAATTCCTCGCGCGGGACGAGATCGAAACGCTGCAGACTGCTCTGCAGCAGCGCCTTGATGTTCCTCTCGACGTCGCGCGCCGGCGAGGCGGCGATCGCCTCACCGATCTTCTTCGCCAGTTCGTCGAGCGTCGCGGTATTGAGCATCGTCATTCCCCTGCGAGGCGAAACC
>DASVFM010000046.1:0-26003 GCA_036380055.1 Casimicrobiaceae bacterium | reverse complement strand
GCCGTGACCGAGTTGGTCCACACGTCGCGCCCGCCGCGAGAGATCGGAACGACGTGATCGCGCGAGAGATCGCGCAGCATGAATCGCTGGCCGCAATAGGCGCAGAGCTGTCGATCGCGTGCGAACAGCAGCGCGTTGGTCAGCCCCGGCGTGTGAAAGTGCTCACCGGGCACCGTCCCCTTGATGGCGAGAATCGACTTGGTCGCGATGCGAGAACGAACGCCGCTGCGCTGCCAGCCGCCGCGAAACTCGCGCACGACGTCGCCGATCGACCACGCGACCAGGTGTTTGGCGTGGTAGGTGATCGCGTCCTCGAGCGCGACCCAGGCCTGCGGCAGGCCGGCCATGTCGACAGTCAGTACCAGCGGTTCCACTCTGTATTGCTCCGCTAAGGGCGGCGCGGCCAACGCCTGCATCGTCGGGCGTTTTGGCGCAAACAATCAACGACTTCGCCCCCATGCTACCGGGGAAGCCGCTACCCTGTCCAGCACGAGGCGTCGCTCGGGAGCCGGGCCAGGCGTGAGGTTTCGCCACGGCCCGGCGGGATTGCCCCGCCGGTTTGCCGCGACTGCTGACCGCAGCGGCGGAGCCCGAGCTTCGCCCACCCTGCGGCGGCGATCCCCATCGTGGGTTAGGAGAGCCGCGCACAGCTCTCGGAATCGCCGTTCTCGCTGCTTGCGCAGCCAGATTGAAACCCAAGCACGTGACCACGCGATTACTGCGCCGCGGCTTCCTGGCAGGCGAGCGCGAGTAACTCGCGCTGCGCGGTCTCCGCTTCGCCAACGCCTTCCGCGCCCGCCAGCCGCACGATCAGCCCATCCGGCGCCTGCCAGTAGGTCCCTTCGCGGCCGCCGCGCACGAGTGCCAGATCGTCTCGCCCGCGGGGTCGCACCGGTTCCAACAATGTCCTCGTCATTTCCTGTGCCTCGCTGTCGTCATTGCCGTGGTCACAGGCAACAAAAAAGCCCGGGACCTCATCGGTCGGCCGGGCTTCGCTGTGAAGGTCGGGATCTCTAGAAATCAACCTCCGTGGCTAAAGCGCGGCCGCCTGTTTGCTTGCGCTCCATCAGTCGACCGAACGCGCATCCCCAACGCGAGCCAAACGCCGCTTCGCCGGGACCGCGCGCCCGTACGCCCACGGCATGGCCGTGGCGCGGCTGGGTAGTCGATGTGGAGCGCCTTTCGTTCATTGATTCCGACCCTCTTGCTCGATGAATGCAGATGATGCAATGTTAGCGGCGCCGTTTCCGGAAGGCAAGCTTCGAGTCTCTTTCGCGCACCATGAATTGGCAGGAATGCAACACAAGGCCTAGCGGGCCGGGGTGCAACTCCGCGCGCCCACCCGGGACGGCATGAGAGTCGGGGAGCGCCTGAGGCTCGTGCGGGGCGCGCTCAGCCAGAAGGCTTTCGCGGCCGAGCTCGGAATCCACGAGAACACGGTCTCCAACGCCGAGCGCCGCGACTCCGCTACCCAGGAATACCTGCTCAAGCTGGTAGCCGCGCGCAACGTCAACCTGCACTGGCTGCTCACCGGCAACGGGCCGATGCGCGTCGGCGAGGTCGACGCGTCGCTGCTGCAGGAAAAGATCAATCTCGCGCTCGCCGACGCGTTGCGCCTCGCCTGCGGTGCGAAGTACGCGAGCCTCCCGCTCGAGATGCGGGCGCGGGTCCTGCGCGCCGGTGCGACATATCTGCGCGCGATCGGCGTAACCGAGGACGCGCTGCCAGACACGGAAGCGCTCGCGAAACTCCTGCGCCTCACCATCGACGTGATGCGTCGAGCCGACTAGCGCGCGAGCGGCTGCACTGCGTGTACCATCGCCGGGTCGACGGCCTGTGATTGGAAATTTCGTGCCTTCTCATTCACGCCTCGCATCGCGTATCACCGCGATGGTCATGTGCGGCGTCGCTACGCTGGCGCATGGCGCTTTTCAGATCGAGACACTCTACTCCAACCTCGACGGCACCGTGCAGTACATCGTGCTGCACGAGACGGCGGGCGCGAACGGACAGCAAGCGCTGCACGGATTGTTCCTGGAAAGCACGCATGCGAGCATCACCAAGACGTATCACTTCACCAACGACCTGCCGAACAGCCAGACTGCAAACCAACGGGTGCTGATCGCGACCCGCGGCTTCGCCGCGCTGGGACTGATCACCCCAGACTATGTAATACCCGACCAGTTTCTCACCACCACCGGGGGCGGGCTCACGTTCGCCTATGCGTACTCGCCGCCAATTTTCATGGTCGACCAGGTTGCGTATGGGGCGTTGCCCACGGACGGCGTCAACGCTCTCACGCGCAATGGAGCGAGTACCCCCAATATTGCGACCAACTTCGCCGGAGCCACGGCGAGCGTCTCGCCGCAACCGATCAACGTCGTCGAGTATTACGCCCCGTCGCTCGACCATTACTTCATCACCGCGCTGCAGTCGGAGATCGACGCCCTCGACACGGGTGCGATTCCAGGATGGCGGCGCACCGGCTTCGGCTTCAAGGGATTCGCGAGCCCGACCGGTATCGGTGCCGGCGCGAACCCCGTGTGCCGGTTCTATATCCCGCCAGCGGTTGGCGATTCGCACTTCTTCTCGGCAGCGCCCGATGAGTGCGCGGCACTTGTGCAGAAGATGCTGACCGATCCCCTCTACGCAGGGTACATCGAAGAGACGCCAAACCTGTTCTACATCTACCTGCCCGATACCACTACCGGCGTCTGCCCGGCAGGCACGATCTCCGTGTATCGCTTGTGGAACCATCGCGCTGATTCGAATCACCGCTACACGACCGATCTCGCCATCAAGGCGCAGATGATCGCTGCGGGGTATGTCACCGAAGGTTACGGGCCGGACGCGGTCGACATGTGCGCGCCGAACAATCCAACCGTAAGCGTGCCGGTTCGCGTATCGGCGACGAGCCCGTTCGCTCCGGGCTGCGACGGCGTACCGGCCTCGGGCATCCTGTACACGAATGCGGAAGTCGAGCCCATGGTCGCGGTGAATCCCCGCAACCCCGCGAACATCGTCGGCGTGTGGCAGCAGGATCGCTGGTCCGACGGCGGCGCGCCGGCCATGCTCGCCGGCGCCTCCACCGACGGAGGGCAGACCTGGGCGGGCAGCATGGCTGCGTTCACGCGCTGCGCAGGCGGCAACGCAGCGAACGGCGGCAACTATCCGCGATCGAGCGACCCCTGGGTCACGTTCGGTCCCGACGGCAGCGTCTATCAGTCGGCGATCGCCTTCAGCGGCGGAGTGCAGGCGCCTGGATCGACCAGCGCCGTGCTCGCCAGCCGCTCGCTCGATGGCGGCCATACCTGGTCGGCACCGTCCGTGCTCATCAGCGACGTCAACGCATTCTTCAACGACAAGGACTCGATCACCGCCGATCCCAGCGACGCGCTGCTTGTCTACGCCGTGTGGGATCGCCTGACGCCGAACAACACCGGGCCTGCCACGCTCGCGCGCAGCACCGACGGGGGCGTCATCTGGGAGGCTGCGCGCACGCTCTACGACCCCGGGGTCGGTTTCCAAACGCTCAACAACCAGATTGTCGTGCTGCCCGACGGCACGCTGATCGACTTCTTCACGCAGCTCAATGCGCCGGGAACCGTCGTGGCATTGCAGATCGTGCGCTCGACGGACAAAGGGCTCACCTGGTCGGCACCCGTAACGATCTCGCCGGTGCAATCGGTCGGCACCGTCGATCCCGCAACCGGCGCGCCGCTCCGCGACGGCTCCACGCTCGGGTCGATCGCCGCTGGGCCGCACGGTGAGCTGGCGGTTGCGTGGCAGGACGCGCGATTCTCGGGCGGACAGCGCGACGGCATCGCGTTCTCGCGCTCGCTCGACGGGGGATTTACCTGGTCCGCGCCCGTGGCAATCAACGGCGCGCCCGGCGTGTCCGCGTTCATTCCCGCGGTGAGCTATCGCAGCGACGGCACCGTCGGCGTGACCTACTATGACTTTCGCGGCGGCGTCGCCACGGCATCATCGCTTCCGACCGACTACTGGCTCACGCGCTCTGGCGACGGGATCGTGTGGCGCGAAACGCAGGTCTCGGGCCCCTTCGACTTCGCGACCGCGCCGATCGCCGAAGGGCTCTTCGTCGGCGACTACGAGGCGCTCGCAAGCTACGGCGAAGTCTTCCTGCCCTTCTTCGTGCAGACGAACAGCGGTGATCTCGCCAATCGCACGGACGTCTTTGCGAATCTGACCGGAGCCGCGATCCCGCAGGGGCAGGCTGTTGCTCCCCCGCGGGCGACCGAGAAGCTGATTCGAGCGCAGACCGCGCCGCCGCTCGCAGCGACGCCTGAACTATCGCAGCGGCTGCGCGACAACGTGCTGCGCGTAATAGAGCGCCGCCGACACGGTCCCGGCGGCTAGCCTCAGCGCGAGGTGTGCGAGGCAACGAGGTCGCCATACGAGGCGTCGTTCGCAGACACTCGCACCTTGAGCTTGTGCGTGTCGCTGAAGACGCGCGCGATATCGAGCGTCTCGCGCACGCCGAGGTCCGCACCGTGACGGTCCATGAACTGGCGCGCCTCGCCGCGCCCCGCATCGTGCAGAAGCTCCAACCAGCCGCGCGAGCGCTCGAAGGATGAGCCGCGGGCGAGCAGTTCGCGCCGCGGCGGACCGATGCGGTGCATGCGCACGCCGAGCGCGCTCGCCTGTTTCCCACCTCGGCCGGTCACGGAGCGCATCGCAGCGATCGCCTGCATCTCGGCCACCAGGCTCGAATTGAAGACGATCTCGCCGATCCGCCGGCGGATCGACGGTGCGTCCCTTGGCACGTCGTCGGCGAGGTCTGGCACGAGTTGCACCACGATCAAATCGCGCGCCAGCCCGCTATGAATCATCGGCCACAGCGTTGGGTTGCCGCAGTAGCCGCCGTCCCAGTAAGCCTCGCCGTCGATCTGCACCGCCTGAAAAAGCTGCGGCAGCGAAGCCGATGCGACCAGGGCGTCGATGGTCATCGCATCGTTGGCGAAGACGCGCGGCAGCCCCGTGCGCACATTGGTCACGGTGACGTATAGCGCCGGAGCCGATCTGCTGCGGATGGCGTCGACATCGACGTGCGCCTCAATCGCGTCGCGCAGCGGGTTGATGCCGAGCGGATTCGCGCTGTAGGGCGAGAGCATGCCCGTCGACCACAACCAGGCGCCGATCGAATCGCGCCACCTGTGCTCGATGGGTCGCCAGAGCTCGCGCGCGAGATTCGACAGCGCCGGATCGGCCATCGCCAGCCAGAACGAGCGCAACACTCTGCGCGCGTCTGCAGCCGAGCCCTTGGCCAGCGCGCTCGCTACGATCGCTGCGTTGATCGCGCCGGCGCTCGTGCCCGAGAGCTGTGCGATCGCCACGCTGCGGCTTGCGAGCAGGGCGTCGAGCACGCCCCAGGTGTAAGCGCCCCAGGAGCCCCCGCCCTGCAGGGCCAGACCGATCGGCCGCCGTTGCGCCTCGGCCCGCGGGCTAGCCGCGAGCCAGGCTTTCACTCTTTCCAATCGAGTCGCCATAGAACCCCGTTTATGTTGCGTTGCATCACAACAAGATAATCCCCAGTGCCGAGACAATCAAATAACAAATTCATAATGTTACGGTTGACCAGTTATATCGCTACGGCCATTATTGTTGCATTGCAGTAAGACTGTGTCGGCAACGCGCTGGTTCCCTCGATCGGATCCCTGAGCTCTGTGCCTTGTCGTGCCTTAACTACAACGAAAGTGAGCAACCACTTACTAGGAGCGCTCAAACGGCGCATCCCTGGCGCTCTTCGGGGGGCTTGCAGAGACGGGTTTCAGACGACCCGGCGCAAACCGGGGTTCACGGTGGTCGTGCGAGTCCAGCCGGAGCCGCGCATCCAGGCCGGAATTTCGGTCGCCGCCATCGGGCGACTCACATGGAATCCCTGCAGCACGTCGCAGCCGAGCGAGTGCAAGAGTTCGACCGTCGCCTCGTCCTCCACGCCTTCGGCAACGACGATGAGACCCATGTTGTGCGCGAGGTCGATGGTCGAGCGCACGATGAGCGCGTCGCTCGCATCGCGCGCCATCCCGGCGACGAAGCTCTTGTCGATCTTCAGCTCGTGCAGCGGCAGCCGCCGCAGATACGCAAGCGACGAATAACCGGTGCCGTAGTCGTCGATTGACAGCTTGCAGCCGAGCGCGTGCAGTCGCCGCAGGTTCTCGATCGCATGTCCCGGATCGTCGAGAATCGCGCTCTCGGTGAGCTCGACGGTGACCCACGAGGCCGTGCAGGCGTGCCGCTCGAGGAGGGCGGCGAACCGTGTCGGCAGCTCGGCATCCATCAGATCGCGCGCCGAGATATTGACGGAGACGTTCATCGCCAGGCCCGCGTTGCGCCACGCTGCGCACTGCGCGACCGCCCGGGCGAGCACCCATTGCGTGATCGCGCGGATGTAGCCGGTCTGCTCGGCGAATGGGATGAACTCAATGGGCGTCACGAGCCCACGGTCCGGGTGACGCCAGCGCACGAGCGCCTCCGCGTGGTATTCGCCTGCGGAGCGCAGCGGCACCTTGGGCTGGAAGACGAGCGTGAGCTCGTTCTGGTCGACCGCCTTGCGCAGATCCGTCATGAGCGAAAGCCGCTCGCTGCTGTGACGATCGTAGCTGTCGTCCCACACGGCGACGGGCCGATTGGTCCGCTTCGCCTCGTACATCGCCACGTCGGCGCGACGCAGCAGCGTCGCGCTCTCGCTGCCGTGCTCCGGAAAAGCCGCGATCCCGACGCTTGTGCGCACGTCGACGATGTGCCCGTCGAGCGTCATCTGCACCTCGAGGGCGCGCACGATCGCATCGGCGACTTGCCGTGCTTCCTCGATCGAGTCGCTCGGCAGCAGGACAGCAAACTCGTCGCCACCCAGGCGGGCCACAGTGTCGGTCGTGCGCGTCACCACGCGTTGCAGCCGCGCTGCGACCTCGCGCAGCAGGAGGTCGCCGATCGGATGCCCGAGCGTGTCGTTGACGTACTTGAAGTGATCGAGATCCATCAGCAGCACGGCCAGACGAGTCTTCATGCGCGAGGCGTACTTGAGCGCATTGTCCAGGCGCTCGGAATACAGAGCGCGGTTGGGCAACCCGGTGAGCGTGTCGCGGTAGGCGAGATCCTTGATCCGGGTCTCGCGCGCCACCAACCCGTTCTGCATGGTGCGGAACGCCTCGGCGAGCGCGCCGATTTCGTCCCTGCGCACCGGCGGCGGCAGTGCCGTGTAGTTTCCAGAGGCGATGCGTCGAGCAACGCGTGCGAGCTCGCGCGCGGGCCGCGCGATGCTTCGCGCGATCATCACGCTGACCACGAAGATGACCACGACCGCGAGCAGCGAGATGATCGCCAGACGCTGCTGCAAGCGGCGGAAGGGCTCGAGGGCCGCGGCCAGCGGTTCCTGCAGCACCGCCACGACAGTCTCTTCGTTGGTGGCCGGGAGGCGCAGGACGCGGGTCAGCGTGTCGCTTCCGAAAGCGGCCCCCTCCTCGGCTTGCACCGGCGATGCCGCGGGCATGTCCCTGAGCAGCGCCGATCGCTCGGTTGGGAGCAGCGTGCTTGCCTGCAGCTTCCAGGACAGTTGCGCCTGGCGGGTCAGAAACGAGATGTCGAGTCGCGTGAGGCGCTGCAGATCGTGCGCGAGCGAATCGTTTACGGCGAATCCCACCGCGACCCACGCGATCGGCAGCGGTGCCAGCACCGGCACCAGCACAAGCTCGTACAGACGCCCCTGCAGCAGGACCAGCGCCGAGGCCTCGCGCGCATTCTGGGCCTGATCGAGCAATTGCGGAAACGGAAAGGGCTGCCCCGCGGTGTCGCCCAGCGCGTCCGCGGTCACGCGCCGGTCGAGCGCGATCAGCATCATGACGTCGGCGTCGATGCGCTTGCCGTGGTTGGCCAGCACCGATGTGATCGTCTCCACATCGCCGGTTCCGATCACTTCGCGAAATGCGTAGTCGGCGGCGAGCAGCCGCGCGCCCTGGATGAGGCGGTGCGTTTCCTGCTGCAGCAGCCGCTCGAAGACGAGAGTGCCAGCGGCCAGCTCCTCGCTCGCCGTCTTTCTCGCCGCAGAGACGCCCACCGTGTCGATGAGCACGAACCCGCCGGCCTGCACGATGATCGTGAGCAGGACGAACAGCGCGAGTATCCGCGTCTGGAGGCTGCGGATCTTCACCACGGGAGTCGGCCCGTTGTGGCCGCTGCCGCGGCCGCTATACTGCGCGGCGAGCCGACGGGGCTGCGCCGATGCGCCGGCGTAACGCCCGCTCCGCCATCGAAGAAGCAATGCATCGGAGGACACCGACGACCTGCCGCGCACGGGCAGTTTGGCCGTGGAGATGGCCGTTATTCGAGAGGATGCCGCGTGCACGGCCCGGCGACCTCCCGGCCACGCGACCACGCCGCCCGGATGGCCGCAACCCCGATAAATCAGACGCTTGCAGGAACACTCCCGGATTCATTGCCGCCCTCCCCTGGAATTGTGTATGCGCACTCTCGCGCACTGGAATGGCTCCCAAGCAAGTTCCAAGCCGCGGCCGGGGCAGGGCGCGTCGCCGTCGAAAGATGCGAGCGCGGGGCTGCGCGGTGGCGATCGGCCTGAGTGCGGTGCTCCCACTCGTTTTCGCACCACCCGCGGCGGCCGAAGGGATTTATGGCATCGAGGCGGGAGCGTTCTACGACAGCAATCTGACGCAGGCGCAGAACGCGCCGGACGTGCGCGCAGACGGCGCGGCGACGCTTTCCGCATTCGCGGGCAGTTTCGCCGCACTGAGCGGTGAGGATGCTTTCACGCTGAGCGTAGATGCGCGCGGCGAGGCGTATCACCGTTTCCGCGGCCTCAACCTGCTCGGCGCAGGTGCGAGCGCCGAGTATCGGCACAAGTTCGGTCTCGGCTACGCTGCTCCCTGGCTGCGGTTCGTCGGCTCGGCCGAGTACGACGGCTACCAGCAGAACCTGCGCACGGGAGCACGATGGTCCGCGCTGATCGAGCTCGGCCGGCGTTTCAGCGAGCAGCTCGACGCGGCGATCGGCGGTTCGCTCGAACGGCGCTACGCGCAGAACGGCGAGCCCGTCGTGCCGGGCATTCCGGGCACCGTGTTCAATCTGCGCGGCGAGAGCGCATACCTGCGAGCAGCCTACGCGGTAAGCGAGCCGCTGCTCGTCGCCGGGCGCTTCGAGGTCCGCCGTGGCGACGTCGTGTCCTCGACGCGGCGCAATCTCGCCATCTTCGAAGCCTCGAGCGCGATCGCCGCCGACCCGACCTTCGGCAGCGATTTCTTCGCCTACCGGCTGCGGGGCACGACCGGAACGATCACTGCCAGCGCGAGCTGGGCGCTCGACGCGAGCTCCTCGCTCAATCTTTCGTACGCTGGCGAGCGCACCCGCGCCTACGACGATCTCAACTACCGCGGCTACCGCATCGACTTTTCCTACGCCTATCGCTACTGAGAGAGGAGTTCCATGCCCGTCGCCCGCGCCGCCGTCGCTTCGCTGTGCCTCGCTGTAAGCTTCACCGCGCGAGCGCAGACCACCGAGATCGCCGCGCGCGTGGTCGACGCACAGGGGCATGGACTAGCAGACGCGGTGGTCGTGGCAGTCCCTTCCGATGGCGACGTCAGACTCCCTTCGCGGCCCCGCGAAGGCGTGATCGACCAGGTCAACAAGGAATTCACGCCGCAGGTCACCGCAATTCTGGTCGGCACCTCAGTGACCTTTCCCAACAATGACAACGTGCGTCACCAGGTGTACTCGTTTTCGCCGGCGAAGCGCTTCGAGCTGCCGTTGTACGCCGGAGTCCCAGCGCAGCCGATCGTCTTCGACAAGCCGGGCGTGGTGGTGCTCGGTTGCAACATCCATGATTGGATGGTGGGCTACGTGTATGTCTCCGAATCACCGTACTTCGCCAAGACCGACGCCGAGGGAAGAGCGCTCATCGCCGAGTTGCCGCCGCGCGAGTACATCGTTCGGGTCTGGCACCCGCGGCTCGACGGCGCCGAGGAGGCTACCGTCAAGCGCATCGACGCGTCGCGCGCGGGGCACGTGGCCCTCGAATGGAAGCTGCCGCTCAAGCCCGAGGGGAGGATCAGACGGGCGCCGACCAGCGAGCGCGGCGGGCGCTATTAGTCCGCCAGCGCGCAACCAGCGCGCGCCAATCCGGTCCAATCACTCGACGCGATCGATGCTAACCTAGCGCATCCGGTTCCGATCCCTAGCATGCCCCCGGCCGCCCGCTGGCTGTTCCCGCTCCTGCTGCTGCTCGTCGTAGCCGGCGGTGGTTATTACCTGTGGCAGATGCGACAGCACCCCGCAACGGAGGCGCCCGAGGCAGCCGTGGCTCCTTCCCCGCCAACCCCGGCGCCGAACACGGCGGCGACCTCGCAGCACCCGATCGAAGAAGCGGGCTCCGAGAGCAAGGCTGCGCCGCTCCCCACCCTGGGCGAAAGCGACGGCGCGCTGCACGACGGGCTCGCCGCCATGATCAACAAATCCGCACTCGCGCAATACTTCGTTTTCGATGGTTTCGTTCGACGCGTGGTCGCCAGCGTGGACGCGCTGCCGCGCAAGAGCGTTCCGCAGCGCGTACTGCCGTTCAAGCCGGTGCCGGGGCGATTCGCGACAGCGGGTCAGGCCGAAGGTCTGTTGATCGCACGTGAAAACGCGGCGCGCTATGGCCCCTACGTCCGGGTCGCCGAGGCCGTCGACACGCGGCAGCTCGTCGCTCTGTACGTGCGCTTCTATCCTCTGTTTCAGCAAGCCTACGTCGAGCTCGGCTACCCGAACGGTTACTTCAACGACCGACTGATCGCCACGATCGACGACCTCCTCGCGGCGCCCGAGGTCCCGGACACGGTACCGCTCACGCAGCCGAAGGTGCTCTACACCTACGCCGATCCGGAGCTGGAAGCGCTATCTGCCGGGCAGAAGATGATGCTGCGCATGGGTGGCGAAAACGAGGCGCGCATCAAGGCCAGGCTACGTGACATCCGCCGGGCGCTGACCGCGAAGAGCGCACAGCCTTCACCCTAACTCGCACGTTTCCTCTGCCTCAGCTATGCTACGCGGCCTGAGCTTCCCAGGGGAGCGACTGCCGTGAGTCGCAAGCACGAAAACCTGCTGCGCGCCATCTTCCACGACCCGGTGAGCGGCAACATTCAGTGGCGCGAAGTCGAGTCGCTGCTGCACCACCTGGGCGCCTCGACCGAGCCGTTGTCCGGCGCGCGCGTTCGGGTGCGGCTGAATGGCCAGGAAGGGATCCTGCACCGCCCGCACCACGGCGATTCGCTCGGGCGGCAGGACATCCTGCACGTGCGCGAGTACCTCGCCCACGCTCGCGCGACGCCCTCCCAATACGAAGCAATCCGGGGCAAGGCTTAGCCTTCCTGCGATCGGCGTGGAAACGCTGACCGAGCTAGCACGCGCTCTCGCCGAGCGCCGGGTGTCATCGCGCGAAATCGTCGCCGCCTGCCTCGAGCGCATTGCCGCGTTCGACGGCAAGCTGCATTCCTTCGTCGAGGTCTACCGTGCGGAGGCGCTGGCCGCCGCCGATCGCGCCGACCGCGAGCGCGCTGCAGGTCGCATTCATGGCCCTTTGCACGGGCTGCCGATCGCGATCAAGGACCTCGTCCACCTGCGAGGAAAGGTGACGACTGGTGGCTCGAAGAGCCGCCCTTGCGGCGTCGCGCAAGAAACTGCGACGGCTGCCGAGCGGCTGATCGCGGTGGGCATGATTCCGCTCGGCAAGACGCATCTCGTCGAATTCGCTTTCGGCGGCTGGGGTCGCAACGCGCCGATGGGCGCGCCGTGGAATCCCTGGGATACGACGGTACATCGCGTCGCGGGTGGTTCCTCTAGTGGCTCGGCGGTCGCGGTAGCCGCCGGCCTCGCACCAGCGGCGCTCGGCAGCGACACCGGCGGCTCGATCCGCATCCCTGCCGCGTTTTGCGGACTCACGGGCTTGAAGCCAACCTATGGGGTGGTGAGCATCGCCGGCGTGTTCCCGCTCGCAGCATCGCTCGATTCGCTGGGACCGATCACGCACACGGTCGACGACGCGGCGCTGCTATGCGCTGTAATGAGCGGCCCCGATCCGCGCGATTCGGCAACGCTCGGAGCGCCAGCGATCGACTTCGCCGGTGCGATCGCGGAGGAGCCCGACATCGCCGGCATGCGCATCACGGTGCTTCCGGTCGAGCAATTCGGCTGGCCCGCCGACCCCGATGTGCTCAAAGCGCGCGCGGAGGCGATCGTGGCGCTGAAGGAGCTCGGTGCAGAGGTGGAGGAAGCGCACGTGCCCTTCGACCTCGATGAAGTGATGCAGAGAAACGGGCGGATCACCGCCGCCGAAGGATATGCCGTGCATCGCGCCTACGTCGAGGACGCTTCGCTCGACATCGATCCCTGGGTGCGCAAGCGCATGCTCGGCGGCAAGGCGTTCTCGGCCGCCGACTACATCGACGAGCTGGCAGCGCGGCACCGCACGATGAGCGCCTACGCCGATTGGATGCGCGGGCGCGATGCTCTGCTCACCCCGACGCTGCCGATCACCGCCACCGTACTCGACAAGGTCGACGAGGCGACCATGCCGCTCGCCGCGTTCACGCGCGCCGCCAACTACTTCGGCGCCTGTGCGCTCTCGCTCCCCGCGGGCTTCTCGCGCGAGGGCCTGCCGATCGGCGTGCAGCTCATGGGCGCGCCCTTTGCAGACGCGACGCTCGTGCGCATGGGCCGCGCCTTTCAGCGCACCACCGACTGGCACCTGCGTGAGCCGGATCTCTCCGGCTTTCGCCCGGCTCCCCTGGTTCCTTAGAGACCGTTCCCCTAAGCGACAGCTATCGTGTCGCTAGGTGCGCGACTCGCCTCGGGCGATCATATCCTGAACGACTCGAGCGCCTCCGGAGCGAAGAGCTCCTCGGGCCTGAGAAGTCGCTTCGCCAATCCCTGCTCATAGGAATAGCGCAGGAAGGTCTCGAGCGTCTTGCGATTCCTGTCCAAACCGTAGGGCCAGAAGTCGCTGCCCATCTCGCGCCGCGTGTCCTCGACGTGTGCTATCGCCCACGGCAGCATCACCTTGAGCGCCGCGGTTTGGGAGAGATCGGCATAGGTCTCGCGCTGCGCCCCGACGAACGCCTTGGTGAGCGACTGCGCGATCCAGCGGTGCTTCTCGTAGACATCGCGGCGTATCACGACCGTGTGCATGATCGGGAAGATGCCGGTGTCGCGGAAGTAACGCCTCTCGACCTCGACGTAGTCTTCGAACAGGCGCCTTACCTTGCCTTCGCCTTTCGCGAAGCTCGACGGCATGCGTGCCGCATACAGCGCGTCGATCTCGCCGCTCGCGAGCATCGCCGAGAGCGTCTGCTTGGCGCCGATGCGTTCGACGCGGATCTCGGGCGGCAGGTCGAGTGCGAGCTTCTCCGGGCGCCCGGGCTCTTCCTCACCGCCTGTGAAATAGGTGACGCTGGTGACGGGCACCCCATAGTGCTCGGCGAGGATGCCGCGAATCCAGACGAGCGCCGTCATCTGATACTCGGGATTGCCCACGCGCTTGCCGATCAGGTCCTTCGGCGTCCTGATCCCGGCGGCGGCGTTCACGTAGATCGACGAGTGGCGGAAGAACCGCGAAGGAAAAACGGGAATGGCGACGAACGGCTGCGGCTTGCGAAAGAGCGATACGACATAGGAGGAGAGCGACATCTCCGCGACATCGAACTCGCGGTGGCGCAGCATGCGGAAGAACGTTTCCTCGACCGGCAGCTCGAGACAGTTGAGCTCGATGCCGTCCACCCGCACGCGACCGTCGGCGAGCGCGCGCGTGCGGTCGTAGTTCCAGCAGGCGAAGGTGAGCTTGAGCTTCGAGGAACGGCGCATCGGCTACACTGTCGTCGTCGAGAACGAGCCCCCAAGCCGGCTCAACAGGGCGTTCGCGACGATAGCGAGCAGGAACACGATGATCAGGATGGCGTACATCCCAGCCATGTCGAAGTTGGTATAGCGCTGGATCACGAGATAGCCGAGGCCACGGTTGGAGAGCTTGGTCTCGGCGAGCAGCACGCCTATCACTGCCACGCCGAGGCCGAGCCGCAGGCCGGTGAGCATAGCAGGCCGAATCGCAGGCAGATAGATCTTCACCAACATCTGCGCAGTGCTCGCGCGAAAGCTTTTCCCCACTCGCACCAGCACCGGCTCTATCTGCCGCATCCCGACTGCGGTCGACAGCGCCACCGGAAAGAAGCACGATAGCGAGCCCATCGCGATCTTCGACCCGCCGCCCACGCCGAACCACATGATCATGATCGGGAAGAAGATGATCTTCGGAGTCGGACCGAGATAGTGAAGATACGGCTCGAAGGCGCGGGAGAGGAAGCGGTTGCCGCCGAGCACGAGCCCGACGAGCACGCCCGCCGCGCCGCCGATCACGAGCGAGGCGCCGATCTCGTAGGCAGTCGAGCCGAGGTTCTGGTAGAGCGGCGCGGTGCTTACGAGCTTCCACAGCGCCGCTGCGATCTTGCCGAGCGATGGCACCACGTCGTGCAGGAGCAACCCCGATGCGGCCAGCGCCTCCCAGGCGATCAACGCCACCACTACGATCGCGATGCGCACCCGTGCAACCGGAGCGCCGCGCACACGCGCGCCTACACTCACCGCGAGGCCAGCCATCGCTCCACGCGCTCGGTAATCAGGAAAAACACCACGCTCACCAGCACCACGAAGAAGATCGCCGCGTACATCGCCGGCAGGTCGTAGCGCTCGGCGAGCTCGTTCACGAGCTGCCCCAGACCGCCGAAGTTGATCAGATACTCCACGCCGACGATGTTGATCAGCGCGAACATGATGCCGAGACGGAAGCCGACAAAAATCGTCGGCATCGCCGCCGGAAAGCGGATCTTCCAGAACTCCTGCGCGGTGGTGAGCTTGAAGCTTCGGCCCACGTCGATCAGCACGCGCCGCGTGCCGGACAATCCCTCGACCGTTTTCAGGATCACCGGCGGCAACCCGGCCGCGAAGCCGATCATCACGATGGTCAACGCGTTGCGGCCGAAGACGACGAGGAAGAGAGGATAGATCAGCACGATCGGCGCCGCGGCGATCGCGGCGACCCAGGTCTCGGTAGCGAGCCGCAGCACGCGCTGGCGCGTGAGCAGCGCGCCGATCGCGCCGCCGACGAGTGCGACCATCACGCCGGCGGCGAGTGCTTCCATGCCTGTGTAAAGCGTGCGCCAGAGGACGCTCTCCTCGGCGATGACGCGGTCGAAGCTCGCCAGCACGGCGGAGGGCAGCGGCACGACGAAACGGTTGATCCAGCCCGCGCGGATCATCGCCTCGACGAGCGCCAGCACCCCGGCGATCGTGGCGAGCCCGGTGGCGATGGGCGCGAATGCGGAGGCGCGCGATTCGCTCATCGCGCTATCCCGTCTTCAGGTGCGACTCGTCGTCCTGCATGCCGCGGCTCGCCTCGTCGCGCAGATCGCTCCAGATATCCGCCACGTAGCGGCCGAACTCGGCGCCGCTCGCCACGACGGAGCTGCGTGGCCGCGGCAGCGCGATCTCTACGATTCGCTTCACCCGTCCCGGCCGATAGGTCATCACCAGCACGCGGTCCGCAAGCTGCACGGCCTCGGCGATGCTGTGCGTGACCAGCAGCGTGGTCTGCTTGAGCTGCTGCTGAATCTGCAGCACTTTGTCGCCCAGCAGGAAACGCGTCTGCTCGTCGAGCGCTGCGAAGGGCTCATCCATGAGCAGGATCTTGGGCCGTGAGGCGAGCGTGCGTGCGATCGCCACGCGCTGGCGCATGCCGCCGGAGAGCTGCGCCGGATGGTGGCGCTCGAAGCCGGCGAGCCCGACGAGCGAGACGTACTCGCGCGCGCGCTTCAGGCGCTCCTCGCGCGCGACGCCAGCGATCTCGAGCGGGAACGCGACGTTGTCCTCGACCGTGCGCCACGGAAACGTGGACTCGTCCTGGAACACCATGCCGATGGCAGCGTGCGGGCCGGCGACCGCCTCGCCTTCGACCACGACGCTTCCCTCGTAGCCGTCGATGAGGCCGCCGATCACGTTGAATAGCGTCGACTTGCCACAGCCCGACGGGCCGATGATCGCGAGCACCTCGCCCGCGGCGACGCTGAACGAAACGCGATCGACGGCGGTGACGGTCTCTGCCCCGTGCGAAAAGCGCTTGACGATGTCCTGCACCTCGAGGGCGGGCGCGCTCATGCGCCCGGAGATTAGCAAAATCGCGGGTTGGCCGATGCCGCACTGGTGAGTTGCCCCGATGGCGCAACTTTGGTGCGCTTCTCGCTCCGATTGCATTGCCGCTGTGCGCGCCCGCAGCTGCGCGACCGCAGTCGCTCGAAGCTAAGCCATTGTTGCGGCGCACATTCCCACTGAATCAAGATGTTGGCACGGAGCTTGCACCATGGACGCGTGTCTCCTCTGACCCGACTCAGGGCGATGAACGCGGACAAGGTCGAGAGCTTCGCGCGGCTGGCAGGCACGGTTGCGCTGCTGGCGACGTATAAGTTCGGCCTAGGCGGCGGCTTCTTCCGCATGAAGCGGCGTCTCGCCCGCGCTCGTTCGTCAGCAATTTGTAAGCCGCGCGCGGCGGGTGAGCATGGTCCCGCTTCCACGAAGCCGCTCGACGATCGGCCGCGGCGGCAGCGCCGCGAAATCAGCGGACTGATGGTGGCTGCCTGGGTCGCGCTGCTGCTGCTGATCGTTGCCTACGCCACGGTGCGCGGCGAATCAGCGCTCTCCGATCTGGACGAAATCCGGCTGATCGCCGACTTCTAGCAGCTTCTCTCGCCTGCCCCTGTGCCCGCGGGTCGTCGCCTTGCGACGCTTTGCCCGAAGGGGCATCATCGCCGTGGCCACGGCACGGCCGCGCCGCATCGAGTGCGCGGATTCGTTGGGAGGACGATGCGCGAGCCAGCTAGAGCGATCTGCAGGCGGTCGCATGGGTGAGCATGCTTACCCGGACGCGTTGCCGGCGCTCTCGCGCCTGCACTGGTACGTTCTCGAGCGCGTGCTCGGGCAGGGCGGCTTCGGCATCACCTACCTCGCCCGCGACACCAATCTCGATCAGCGCGTGGCGATCAAGGAGTATCTCCCGCTCGACGTCGCTACGCGCATGCCCGACACGACCGTGCGCTCCCGCACCGAGGAGCTGCGCGACCGCTATCGCTGGGGACTCGAGCGCTTCATCCAGGAAGCGCGCACGCTCGCGCGATTCGATCACCCGAACATCGTGCGCGTGCACTCGGTGTTCGAGTTCAACAACACAGCGTACATGGTGATGCGCTTCGAGGAAGGCGGGACTCTGTCCACGCTCCTCGACCGTCGCGGCACGCTGACCGAGGCCGATCTGCTCGCGATCCTGCTGCCGATCCTGAACGGTCTCGAGCTGGTCCACAGCGCGGGCTTCATCCACCGCGACATCAAGCCCGACAATATCCACATCCGCGGCGACGGCCGTCCGGTGCTGCTCGATTTCGGCTCAGCGCGCCAGGCGCTCGGCACCTCGCACACGCTCACCATCCTCGTCGCCCCGGGGTACGCCCCGTTCGAGCAGTACTACAGCGACTCGTCGAGCCAGGGGCCCTGGACCGACATCTACAGCCTCGGCGCGACTTGCTATCGCGCGATCGCGGGTCGCGCGCCGCTCGATGCGGTATCGCGCAGCAAGGGCATCCTCGGCAGCACGCAGGAAATCATGGTGCCGGCGAGCGTCGTCGGAGCAGGACGCTACTCGAGCAGGGTCCTGGCCGCGATCGATCACGCACTCTCCTTCGCTGAGAAGGATCGACCGCAGACGATCGCGGAGTGGCGGCGTGAGCTGGTGGACGAGGTTCCGCCGATACCCGCCGAGCGCGCGCCCGTGCAGTCGATGCGCGATCAGGCGCGTTCCGCGGAACCGGCGACGATACGCGCCACCACGAGCCCCACCATCGCCGCATCGTCGCCTGCGGCCGCGGCGAAGCCGATCACGCCCGAGCCGGTGCAGTCCGCGCGCAGCGTGCCGCTTGCGTCATGGAAATGGATCGTTGCTGGCGCGGCGATCGCGACGCTCGCCGTGGCGATCTACGTAGCGAACAAGTGGGCCAGCAATGAAACGCAGGACAAGATCGCGGCGCTCGAGAAACAGCTCAAGGACAAGGAGGCGGCCGACGCCGAGCGCGAGCGCAAGCAGCGGGCGGAGGAAGAAGCCCGACGGCGCCAGCAGGAAGAGGACAAGAAGCGCTCCGACGAGGCCGCGCGCAAGGTAGAGCCCGCTCCGACGCCACCGAAGAGCGAAGCCCCGAAGAAAGAGGCGCCGAAGCGTCGCGAGGAGGCCACATCCAAAGCGCCCGTCGCGAAAGGGCCGAGCGCCGAACCGCCAAGCCCGCCGCCGAAGGAGCCGGGCACGCAACCCCCCGCGGTTACGCCGCCGCCGGTGGCGACGGAAACGCCGAAGTCGCGGCCCAGTCCCGCTGAACAGCTGGCCGACGCTCAGCGCGCGATCGACGCGCAGCGCTACGCGGACGCGATCGCGATCCTCAAGCCCCTAGCGGATGCGGGCAACGCGCAAGCCGAGCTTCGCCTGGGCGACGCCTACGCGGATGGGCGCGGCGTCGAGCGCAACATGAGGAGCGCGGAGAGCTGGTACGAAAAGGCAGCGCTCCAGGGCGAAATCCCTGCGCAGCTAAAGCTTGGCGCCATGTTCGCCAATGGCGCTGGCGTGAACCGAAACAACAATCTTGCCTATGTCTGGTACGGGACCGCAGCGAGCCTCGGCTCCGACGCAGGGAAGATCGAGCGCGACAAGGTCGGCGCCACACTCCAGCCGGCGGAGCGCAATCAGGGGGACAGGGTCATCGCCGCCAAGGTCGAGGGGATGAAGAAGCCATGAACCGCCGGCTGCCCTTTCGTTTTTGGCTCGGCGTCGGACTGCTAGCGCTAGGAGCCGGATGCGTCAGCGAGGAAGCCAAGCGCGCCGCGATCAGCGATATCAACGCGGATTTCAAGGCAGAGTACGAAGCCGCGCTCGCAAAGGACGGCACGCATTTCGTGAAGGCGAGCCCCAGAGAATCCTTCGAGGCGGTGAACGCAAGCTTCGTGAAGCTGGGGCTCGTCGTGACCCAGCAATCGAGCGGCCTGGGCTTCATCAGCGCCGAGGCGCCTGCGCCTCGCCCGCTAGACCGTAGCGAGTGGGACCGCGCCGCCGCAAATGACCTGCCCAAAGCGCGCGAGTTGCTGCGCAAGCACATCGGGGCGCTCGCGGATCTGTTTCACTTCGAGCCCGAAGGGCTCGACACGGTGATGACGGCTACGATCATCGGCACCCGCGGCGGGTCGGAGATCTCCTACACGATGCGCATGCGAGAGGTCGCGCCGCCGACGCAGAATCTCCCGCGGCGCGAGTACCCCCCGCCAACCGCGCTTAAGATCGGGCTCGCAAAGATCTGGGCTTCGGTCGACCAGGAGCTTGCCGCGCGCAAGCCTTGACGCTTCGCTACGCAGCCGAGGCCCCGGCCGATTTGAGGCTCGCGTAGAGCGCCTGCGTCTCCGGAGAAGGCATCGACTTCATCCGCGTCGACAGCAGCGTACGCAGCCGCTCGTAGGCCGCGACCGCGTCGACCGACGCGCCGCAGCGCTGATAGCACAACATCAGCTGTCGATACAGAGGCTCGGACAGCTCGTCGGCATCGATGAAGCGCAAGTAGCAGTCGGCTGCGGCGCGCGGCGCACCGACCTTCTCCCAGCCGAGCGCGATTCGAGCGAGAAAGCGCTGGAGCCTGCCTCGCACCTGCTCGCGATGGGCGATATAGGACGGTTGCTCGGATTCGTCGGGCAGGAACGGACCGCGATAGAGCTCGAGCGCGCGCTCGACGGCGTCGCGGCGCAGCGTCTCGTCCGCGCAGGCATCGTTGCCGCGCAGCGCCGTGTCGAAATCGTCGAGGAGCTGCGCGAGCGCCCAGGTGTCCACCCATACGCGCGATGGATCGAGCGAAAGTCGTCCGTCGCGAAGAACGAGCGCGTCATCGTCGTCGAGCATGCGGCGAAGGCGGTGCAGCGTCGCGGTGAAGGACTTGTACGCGTAGTCCGCCTCTACGTTCGGCCACAGCGCATCGGCAAGCTGGTCGGCGCGGACATTGTGCATGCCCAGCGCGACGAGCACCTTGAGCAGCTCCATCGGTCGCCCCGGCCCCTTGGCCGACAATTCAATCGGCTCCTCGTCGTGCAGGCACTGGAAGCCGCCGAAAGTGAGAATGCGAAACGACCATGGCCAGCGGCGCACGCCGAGCGGCGGCGCGGCGGGCGCGAGCTTGCCTTCGCGCACGAGGGCGCGCGCGAACTCGGGTTCGACGTCGGCATCCAATGCCAGCGCGCAGAGCTCGGCCAGCGCCTGGGGCTGCAAGCCCGGCGGCTGGCGAAAACCGTGCTCGTGCCCGGCGCGAAAGGCGATGCGAACGTTCTCCAGCGCTGCGCTGCGATCGCCGGTCTGCGCGGCAGTCGCGCCCGCGGCGAGCCGCACCGCATACGCAAGCCACGGCGCGCGCAGGCGTTCGGCGATCGCCTCGGCGGTGCGTAGCTGCGCCTCGGCTCCGCGACGATCGGAGGCGCCGCTCACCGCGAGCGCGATGCGTGCGAGGCACTCGAACCACGGAATGCCTGTCTCGACCGCGAGCGCCAGCGCGAGCTTCGCCTCGCGATGCGCGTCGGCGGGCTCGCCGCCGAGCGTCGCCCGCCATGCGCGCAGGTAATGCACGCACGCGCGATCGCCGCGCCGCAGGCGCGCGCCCTGCCGCTCGAGTGTGGCCATCGTGTCGTCGGCCCCGGACCTGTCGCGGCTGGACAGCCGCGCGGCCGCGGCGATCGCGAGCAGCCATGCGTCGTCCGTATGCATGCCGTCCGTAGCAGAGTCCGCCAAGGCTTCCTGCGCCATGCGCAGGGCGGTGCGATCGTCGCCGCCGGCGAGCCGCAGCAAGCCCCGCGCGACAGGAGACGTCGCACCGTGCGCCTCACCAAGCGCGAGTCCACCGAGCGCCGCTTCGGCGCCGGCGAGATCGCCGCGTGCGAAGGATGCGAACGCGCGGATCGGCGCGAGCGCCTCGCGGGCGCCGCGTACGGTGGCGGCGTCCATGCTCGCAGCGATCGCTTCATCGCTACGTGCGAGCCAGCCCTCTATTCGCGCATTCCCGGCATCGCGAAGCAGCGTCGCGCGAACCAGCGCAGTCGCTGCGGGGGCATTCGGTGCCTCGGCGCTGCCTCGCGCGAGCAAGCCGTCGAGCGTCTCCAGCCAGCGGTCGAGCGCGGCGATGTCGTCGAACTCGCGCACGATCGCGTCGACGATTCCCTGGCAGCTGCGCAACATACCCGCAGCGTCATCGGCGTTGCGGAAGTGTTCGAACGCGCGCTCGAAGAGCTGCCGCGCCGAGCGGGGGCTCGTCTCCGTACGCGCCGAGGCGGAGATGCAGAGCAGCCGCGGATCGGCGTCGCGGAGCTCCGCCGGCAGCAAATCGAGCCAGCCCGCGAGCGTCTCGCCGCGCCCCTGCGCCAGCATCGCGTCGGCTTCCTGGAGGACGATGCGTGCGACCTCTTCCCACTCGCGGGCCTCGATGAGTAGCGTGACGGCATCTTCCGGCTGATCTGCTTCCACCAGGAGCGCCGCGGCACGCTTAAGCGAGCTGCCGCTGACCGCTTCGGGCAGCGCGTGCTCGGCGCGCCGACGCAAGAACTCCCGCAGCAGCGGATGGAGCTGATAGACGCGGCCTTCCTCGGCGAGCAGCTCGCGCACGAAGTAATCGTTTTGCGCGAGATTGACGAGCAAGCGCTCAGCCTTCGGCTCGTTCGCCAGCGCAGCGGCCACCGCTGCGCTCATGCGCGGCAGGCAGGCGATGCGCAGCAGGAACTCGCGAGTGTGCGCGTCGAAGCGGTCGAAGATCTCGCCGCCCAGATAGTCGAAGACTACCTGCGGCGTCGCGTCGTTCGGCAGCTCGGCGATGCGTCCCGAGAACTTCGAATGCTCGAGCAGCAGCACGAGCCCCGCCGCCCAGCCCTGCGTGCGCTCGTGGAGCTTCGCCGCGGATTCCGGCGACACGAGCTGTCCGCGCAGGCGCGCGATCGCAATGATCTCCTCGGGATCAAGGCTGAGCTCCTTGCCTCCGACACAGCACACCAGTCCCGCGGCTCGCAAGCGAGCGAGCGCGGCCGGCGGCTCGTTGCGGCTGGTCACGATCGCGCAGCTCCCCTTCGGCACTTGCGCAAGACCCGACTCGAGCACGGCGTTGAGTCCGCTGTCCGCGGGAATCGCCTGCAGGTTGTCGAGCACGAGCGCGAACGGTTCGGCGCCCGCGAAGAGTTGCCGGAAGAACTTGCGCGAGAACGACGCGACGTCGCTCGCGTGCCGCGTCGCGAATTGCGGCAGATCGCGGGCGCGCGCCGCGCCGAGTTTGCGCACCGCGTGCCCAAGGTAGTGGAAGAAGGTGGCGGGATCCGCGTCGTCGGCGTCGATCTGATACCAGACGTACGGCAGGCGCCGTGCCTGCACGTAGCCCGAGGCGAGCGTCGTCTTGCCCGATCCCGGTGGCCCGGAGATCCACACCACGGTTCTGCCGGCCGGCTCGTCGAGACGCGCGAACAGCGCTTCGCGCGCAACCGCCGATCCGATCGTCGGCCGCGTTGTCTTGGCGAATGCGGTTCCGGGGTTAGCCTGGCCGATCATGCATGGCGTTCCATCTCACTGAATCTTCTCACGTCGCCGGCTCCTCCCCAAGCCGCCGGGGGGCGTTTGTAGGTCATCTGTAAGTCATCTGCAATGCCGCGCGTCGCAGGATGACCTTGCGTCACGAGCCGGCATGTGCCGGCACAAAACGGGAGTGGATGTCATGTCGAACGCTTCGAAATGTCTCGTGTTGTTCGGCGGTCTCGCCGCCGCGAGCTTGAGCGGGTGCGTGATGGTTCCAGTCGCGTCCGACGGTTCTCCGATCTATCCGCTGGCGACACCGGCATACCCCGCCGCTGTCGCGGTGCCAGTCCCGACCGTTCAGGGTCCGGGACCGAACTTCATGCAACCAGTGCCTGGGCGCAGCTCGCGATCGACGGGCACCGCGCCACCGCCACCGCCCCCGCCCCCCTACTACGCGCCGCCCGTGGAGCCGGCAACGCCGGCAGGGCCTGCGGCCCCCGCCTCGCTGCAAGCGCGGCTGTATCCGTCCAACGAAGTTGCGACGGAGACCGGCATGCTGTCGGGCACGGTCACCAACATGATGACCGGCAAGGGCTTCTTCCAGCTCAACTACAGGGGTGAGGTCCTGCAGGGCGAAGCGACGCGCGTGCCTGGCGACGAGCGGCGCGGGTTGGCAAGCGCGTACGGTCAGCGCGGCACGTTCATGACCTGCGACTACCGCATGACCACGCCGTATCTCGGCACCGGAACTTGCAGCCTGTCGAACGGCGCGCAGTACCAGGTGCACATCGGCGGGTGAGCACGCCATCACCAACAAGGGAGCATTCGCCATGTCCATGATGAAAACGATCCTTGCGGGAGCGTTAGCCGTCGCACTGCTCGGCTGCGCGGGGAAGGACTTCGTTCGCCCGGACCCCGCCACGCTCAAGAACGGCGAGACCACCTACGCCCAGGCCACGGAGAGGTTCGGCAAGCCCTTTTCGGAAGGATCGACGACGAAGAACGACAAGATGGTGAAGAGCATTTCGTACGCCTATGCCTCGCTGGGAGGCAGGCCGGCGAAGGAGGGAGTCGTACCGGCGCGCGCAATGGCGCTGTACTTCTACAACGACACGCTGGTCGGCTACGAATTCCTCTCCTCCTGGGCCGAGGATTCAACGGATTTCGACGAAAACAAGGTGAACCAGATCGTCAAGGGCTCGACCACACGCGCGGAAGTGGTGCAACTGTTCGGCAAGCCCAGCGGCTACGCGATCCATCCGATGATCAAAGCCGCGAGCGGCGAGGCCGCCGTGTACGTCTACATGGAAGTCAGCGGGGGTCCGTTCACGGGGCGCAAGACCTTCCGCAAGCAGCTGCTCGTGACCTTCGACGATAAAGGGATCGTGACCGACGTCGATTTCTCTTCCACCGGAACGAAATAGTCGCAGCGAGGGAGGAACACATGAAAGCATTTCGCTGTCTGTTCGCTACACTCGTGTTGGCAGCTAGCGGTCTGGTCGCTCCGGCGCGAGCCGCATCGTATTCGACCGACCAGAGTGACCTCTGGTGGATCCCCGGCGAGTCGGGGTGGGGCATCCAGTTCGTCCAGCGCAACAGCACGATATTCGCGACGATGTTCGTCTACGACCAGGCCGGCGCCCCGACATGGTACGTCGCGACGATGACTGCAAACGGATTCACTTGGACAGGCGACCTCTACGCGACGCGCGGCCCGTGGTTCGGCACCCTGCCGTTCAACCCGGCAGCGGTCCAGGCGACAAAGGTCGGATCGATGACCTGGTTGGCCACGCAGATCAATGCGGGAACGCTGACCTACACCGTAAACGGCACCGAGGTCAGCAAGCAGCTGCAACGGGAATACATCGCCCTCGACGACTTCAGCGGCGATTACGGCGGCAACCTGCACCAGGTCAATACGGGTTGCCCGGATCCGACACAGAACGGGACGAGCGACCTGGTGGCCGCACTCGCGGTTCGGCAAACCGGGAGTGCCGCGACTTTCGCAACCGCCGACGAGAATCACAACATATGCACTTACAACGGATCGTTGTCCCAGGCGGGGCAAATGGGGTGCTTTGCCGGAACGTTCACGTGCGCCGACAGCACTCAAGGAACCGTCAACTTCTGCGAGATACAGGTGAATATCAGCGGTATCACGGCTCGGTTCATCAAACAGGCGGCTCCTGCCGGTTGCACGACGACCGGCTGGTTCGGCGGTGGACGCGGGACGACTTTTTGAAGCTGCCATGGAGCGCCCAATCGGCGTAAGCTTCCCCGACTCCCCCGCGGAGTCGCCCGCCGATGTCACCAAGAACGCGACTCGCGGCGCTTGCCGGCGCCGCGCTTTCGATAGTCTGCGCGACCGCGCTGGCCGCCGAGCCGCTCAACGTCGGCTCGAAGCGCTTCACCGAGTCCTACATCCTCGGCGAGATCATCAAGCAGACGGCAAACGCCGCCGGCGAGACGACTGCCGTGCACCAGCAGGGCCTGGGCAACACGGCGATCGTGCTCAACGCGCTCAAGAGCGGCGCGATCGACGTCTATCCGGAATACACGGGCACCATCGCGAAGGAGATTCTCAAGCTCGATGCCGTGCTGCCGCTCGCCGAGCTCAACGCCAAGCTCGCGCCGATGGGGCTCGCGGTCGGCGTGCCGCTCGGTTTCAACAACACCTACGCGATCGCCGTGCGCGGCGATGACGCGCGCTCGAAGGCGATCGCGAAGCTCTCCGATCTCAAGTCTCATCCGGAGCTCAAGCTCGGCCTCTCCCAGGAATTCATCGGACGCGCCGACGGCTGGCCGGGATTGAAGCGCGCCTACGAGCTGCCCTTCGAGACGCCGCGCGGCATCGATCACGGGCTCGCGTACGAAGCGATCCGCGAGCACCAGGTCGACGCGATCGACATCTACTCGACCGACGCCAAGATCGACCGCTACGGTCTCACCGTTCTCGCCGACGACAAGGGCTACTTCCCGCGCTACGACGCGGTGCTGCTCTACCGCGCGGACCTGCCGCAGCGGTCCCCCAAGACCTGGACGGCGCTCTCGAAGCTCGCAGGCAAGATCGACGACGCCGCAATGCGCCGCATGAACGCAGCGGCGGAGCTGGAGAACGAGGACTTCCCAACGATCGCCGCGAACTTCGTCGCGCAAAGCGCTGGCGCCACGCCTGCCACCAAGGCAGCGAGCGGCGGCGGGTTCTGGGAGAAGCTCTTCGGCCCCGACTTCTGGCGGCTCACGAGAGAGCACCTTGCGCTGGTGTTCGTCTCGCTTGCCGCGAGCATCATCGTCGGCATCCCACTCGGCATACTCGCCGCGAAACGTCCGGCGATGGAGGGGCTGA
>DASVFM010000045.1:0-14730 GCA_036380055.1 Casimicrobiaceae bacterium | reverse complement strand
CTCTGTCATGCGCTGATGTCGGAGCGGGGCGAAGTCTCGGGCGCCCGAGTCGCGCGGGAAGCACTTGCCGCGTATCGAGGGCTCGACGCTGCTGCTGCGGCGCTCTTCTTCGATCTCCTTGCGACGGAATTTTCGCCCGATCCCCGGGTGGTGGAGCGATGCGCGCAAGCGTATCGAGATGAGTCGTCGCAGGCAAATCTGATCTTGTTGCAGCAGGCTGTCGAGCCGCCTCGCCAGGAGCTCTTTCGCCGACTAAACATGGCACCCGGCGCCACGGCCTCGCTGGTGGACATGCACCGTCAGGTGCTCCACGATCTGGGCGCCAATCCGCAATGGCTCGGTACCGAGGCGGACCTCACCCATCTGCTGCGCTCATGGTTCAACCGCGGGTTCCTGAGCATGCAGCGCATCGATTGGCGCACCTCGGCATTGGTCCTCGAAAAGCTCATTCAATACGAAGCGGTGCATCAGATCCAGGGTTGGAGCGATCTGCGGCGACGCCTGCAGGCGGACCGGCGCTGCTACGCGTTCTTTCACCCCGCCCTTCCCGAAGAGCCGCTCATCTTCATCGAGGTGGCGTTGACGCGCGGCATGAGCGCGAGGGTCCAGCCGCTGCTCGACCCCGAGTCACCAGTGCTCGATCCAGCGAGTGCCGACAGCGCGATGTTCTATTCGATCACCAACTGCCAGCAGGGCCTGCGGGGCGTCTCCTTCGGCAACTTCCTCATAAAGCAGGTTGTCGAGGACCTGGGTCGCGAGCTTCCGCGGCTCAAGTCCTTCGCCACCCTCTCGCCCATTCCCGGCCTGAGGGCGTGGCTCGCCAGCCTGCCTCGCGCGCTGGAGCGGCATCCTGCACGAGCCGAGATCTCGAGAGTCGCTTCGGTGTTCGAAGCGCCTCGGTGGTTCGAAGACGAGTCATTGTCGAAGACGCTGAAGGAGAAACTGCTGCCGCTTGCCGCGCACTACCTGCTCTTCGCCAAAGAGGGGCAGGAGCCGCTCGATCCTGTCGCGCGGTTTCATCTCGTCAACGGCGCGCGAATGGAGCGGCTAAACTGGCTGGGAGATGTTTCGCCGACCGGAATGTGGCAGTCCGCCGGAATGATGGTGAATTACGTCTACCGCCTGAACGAGGTGGATGCCAATCACGAAACCTACGCTCGCGACCACACCATCGTCGCCTCGCGCCGCGTCGAGCAGCGCGCCAAGGAATCATTGCTCGCGCGCGCTCCGGCGGGCGTCGCGGTCGCGAGCGGAAATTAGCGTCTGTCTTGACGACTATTTGGGGTAGTCGCCCTTGGGTGAAGCTGAAGGCGGAGCCTCGACCGCGGCGTTCGGCACCGGCGCCGGCGTCGGCGGAGGAGAAGGAGCGCGGCCAACCGGAGCCGTCCGCGGCGCTGGTGTCTGCGGGTACCCCGCATCCGTGAGCATCGACTGCCAGCGGTTCTCGTTGAAGCCGGTGGTGAACTGATCGCCGACCTGGAGCGCTGGCGCGTCGAGGCCGCCAGTGAGGCGCTTCAGCTTGTCCGCGCCGTCGCCCTGACCGACGTCGACAACCGTATGCGGCACGCCGCGCTTATTGAGCAGCGCCGACGCGGTATCGCAGATCGTGCCGCACCCGAAGGTGTACAGCGTGACAGGAAATCGCTCCTCCGCAAGAGCGGAGGTATACGAAAGGTTGCTCGTTTCGATGGTGTTGCGGCCGATGCGCTTCGCCTGTGCGTCGCGCGCGTTGGGCGGCGGCGGCTTGTCGGAATAGACGACGCGGCCCTCCGGATCGACGTAGCGGTAGACCTGCTGGACCTGCGCGATCGCCAGTCCGCTGCCGCAAATGGCGATCAGCGCGAGTCCGGCGATGGACGAAATGCGGCTCGACGCACTGACCATGACGCCCTCCTTGACCGGGGTCTTTTCATGACGTTGACATGCCATTATGCCGCAACAGGGCGTCGATTTGGGGGGGCCGTCCCTGAAAGGCGATGAAGGACTCCAGCGCCGGGCGGCTCCCGCCCCGCGCCAGCACCTCGTCGCGGAATCGCGCACCGGTGGCGGGGGAGAGCACTCCCTGCTCCTCGAACAAGCTGTAGGCGTCAGCCGACAGCACTTCGGCCCACTTGTAGCTGTAGTAACCGGCGGCATACCCGGCGGCGAAAATGTGGCTGAAGCTGTTCGGAGCGCGGTCGTAGTCCGGGCGTTCGACGACCGCGATTTCGCTGCGGATTCGTCGGAGCAGCTCGAGCACCGTAGCTCCGCTGGCCGGATCGAAATCGTAGTGCAGGTGCATGTCGAACAGCGCCAGCTCGAGCTGGCGCAGCATCTGCATCCCGCTCTGGAAGTTTTTCGCCTCCAGCATGCGCTCGAACAAGGCGCGTGGCAGCGGCTCCCCGGTTTCGACGTGCGCGCTCATCTGCCTCACCACGTCCCACTCCCAGCAGAAGTTCTCCATGAATTGGCTGGGGAGCTCGACCGCGTCCCATTCGACGCCCTCCAGACCTGACACGCCTGGGACCTCGACGCGCGTGAGCAGCAGATGCAGGCCGTGGCCGAATTCGTGGAACAGCGTCTGCACCTCGTCGTGCGTGAAAAGCGCCGGCCTCGACCTGCCGTTCTGAGCGACGGGAGCGGAGAAGTTGCACGTTATATAGGCCACGGGGTGCTGCAAGCGCGTGCCGTGCCGCCGGCGGTTGATCGCGTGGTCCATCCAGGCCCCCCCGCGCTTGTGCGCTCGCGCGTAGAGGTCCATGTAGAACTGCCCGATCAGCTGGCCTTCGCGGTCGATGAGATCGAAGAAACGCACCGTGGGGTGCCAGGTCGCCGCCGAGTTCTCGCGAACCCGTACTCCGAATAGCGTCTCGACGGTGCGGAACATGCCGACCAGCACGCGATCCTCGGGAAAGTACTGTTTTACTTCCAGCTCCGAAAAGCTGTAGCGCGCCTCGCGGAGCTTCTCCGAGACGTACGCGAGATCCCACGCTGCCGGGTTCTCCAACCCGAGCTTATCGCGCGCAAACTGCCTGAGCTCGGCCATGTCCCGGTCCGCGAAGGCCCGGGCGCGCACCGCGAGGTCGCGCAGAAACGAAAGCACTTCTTCGGGAGTCTGCGCCATCTTGGGCACCAGCGAGACGTCTGCGAAGCTGCGGTAGCCCAAGAGCTGCGCGTGCTCGCGACGCAGTTCCAGGATGCGACGGATGATGGGCGTGTTGTCGAGATCGGCGACACCGAACTCGCTCGCGCGCACCGAATTCGCGTGATAGAGCGACTCGCGCAAGTCGCGATTCTCCGCGTACTGGAGCACGGGCAGGTAGCAGGGCATGCGCAAGGTCAGCTTCCATCCGGGCCGGCCGTCTGCAGCGGCGGCCGCTGCGGCCGCGGCAAGGACGTCCTCGGGCACACCGGCGAGCTCCGCCGCATTCTCCACGTACAGCGCGTAGTCGTTGGTCGCGTCGAGCAGGTTGTCCTCGAAGCGCGAAGAGAGCCGGGCAAGCTCTTCGTCGACCGTCTTGAAGCGGGCCTTGTCTTCCATCGCAAGCTCGGCGCCGGACAAGCGAAAGTCGCGCAGGGAATTCTCGACGAGCTGGCGCTGCGCCGGGTCGAGCGCGGCGGCCTCCGGGGCATCGGCGAGCGCGCGAAAGCCTGCGAAAAGCCGCTCGTCCTGAGCGAGCTCGGTGTGAAACGCAGTTACCCTGGGCAGAGCAGCGTTGTAGGCTTCGCGCAGCGCGGGCGTGTTGACAACGGCGTTCAGGTGCGTGACCTGGCCCCAGGCGCGGTCGAGGCGGTCCTCCGCATCGGCGAGAGGCTGCACGAAGCTAACCCAGGTCGGCGCAGCGAACTTGAGCTGCTCGATCGTGGCGCGCGCCTGCGCGAGCAGCGCGTCGACGGCCGGCGCGACGTGTTCCGGAGCGATCTCGGGAAAGCGGGGCAAGCCGCTGAAATCTAGAAGCGGATTCGCCGCGAGCATTTCGTTCGGAGCATTCATGAAGGCAGAGTTTCGTTGGTAGAAGAGCGCAGGGCAGCATCGAGCTGCTCGAGATCGGTGGGCGTGCCGACGTTGGCCCAGGTTCCGCTGTAGCGTTCCCCGGAGACCCAGCCGCGGCCGATCCAGTCGAGATACAGCGGAAGGATAGGCAGCTTCTTCCCGCGGGGGAGTTCGCGAAACAAGGCGGTGCGATAAAGGGCGATGTTGCCGAAGGTGAGCCGCCTCCCTTCGAGCGACAGGTGCCCGTCGAGGAGCGCGAAATCTCCCCCCGGGTGATACTCGGGATTCGCCACCATCACCATATGCGCGTGCGGCGGCGCTGTCGAACTGGCGAAGGCATTCGCGCGTCCGGCGAGGCTCGCATAGTCGTAATCGGTGTAGAGATCGCCACTTACGACCAGCGCTACGCCGTTGCCGAGCAGGGGCAGCGCGGTAGCGATACCACCTGCGACATCCAGCGGTTCCGGCTCGCGCGAGTAGCGGATCGTCGCCCCGAAGCGAGACCCGTCGCCCAGCGCAGCCTCGATTGCTTCCGCGCGGTGCGCGATGTTGATCACGATTTCGCTGAAGCCCGCGGCGACCAGCCTCTCGATCTGCCAGGCGACGAGCGGCTTGCCGCCGGCCTCGAGCAGCGGCTTCGGCGTGACGTCGGACAGCGGGCTCATGCGCTCGCCGCGCCCAGCCGCGAGGATCATGGCGCGCATCAGAACGTGTACCCGGCGACCGGCTGCCGCTTCTCGATCCCGTCGAGAAGCGAGAGCAGTGGTGCGAGCTCGCGATACCGCGCGCAGGCGCCACGCAGGTAGCGCATTACGCGCGGCATATCTTCGAGATACGCATGTTTGCCGTCGCGGTGGCTCAGCCGCGCGAAGATGCCGAGCACCTTGAGCTGACGCTGCACGCCCATCCATTCGAAGTCCCGCCAGAAATCCGCGAAATCGGCGCGCACAGGCAAGGCCGCGTCCCTCGCCCCCTCCCAATAGCGCACGGCCCAGTCGAGCTGCTGCTCCTCGTCCCACTCGATATAGGCGTCGCGCAACAGCGACACCAGATCGTAGGTGATCGGGCCATAGACAGCATCCTGAAAGTCGAGCACGCCGGGATTGGGCTCGCTCACCATGAGATTGCGCGAGTGATAGTCGCGGTGGACGAACACGCGCGGCTGCGCGAGGTTGTTGTCGAGGACGAGCCGGAATATCGACTCCAGCGTTGCGCGCTGGGCGCCGGTAAGGCTGGCGCCGACGTGCCTCGCGACGTACCAGTCGGGAAAGAGATTCAGCTCGCGTCTGAGGCGCGTTTCGTCGTAAGGCGGCAGCACGCCCTCGCGGCTCGCGCTCTGCAGTCGGAGCAGAGCAGCGCGGGCCTCGCCGTAGAGCTTGGGCGCGCTCGCCTCGTCGAGCGCATCGAGATAGGTTCGTGTGCCGAGGTCGGTGACGAGTAGGAAGCCGCGCTCGAGATCGGAAGCGAGGACCGCGGGCGCGTGCACGCCCGAGTCGCGCAACAGTCTCGCCACCGCGATATACGGGCGGCAGTCCTCCTGCGGGGGCGGCGCGTCCACGGCGATCAGCGTCGCCGCCTGCGCGTCACGGTCCGGCACGGTCACGGTCTGGGCCAGGCCGATGCGGAAGTATCTGCGGAAGCTCGCGTCGTTCGATGCGGGCGCGATCTCCGTCAGCGGACCCGGCAGATGCGCAGCGAGCCACGTTCGCAACGCTTCGAAGCGCTCGTCGGCACTCGCCCCGGTCATCGGACAGTTCGCATAGACGTTTAAGCTAGAATGCAAAATTCTAGCATTCGGTTCGTCTTTCGCCCGCGTCAGCATTGATGCCGCGCCGCTCAGGCTTCGTTTGCACAGCGCTTCTCCCGCTTCTCACCGCAGGGGTCGCGCTAGCGCAAATCTCCCAGGACGAGCCGGCCGTGTCGCCGCCACGTCTCAAGCTCGCGCCCACGCTGGAGCCGCCGCCGCTCAAGTCGACGCGGCCGGGAGCCGTCGTGACGCCCAACGAGGCCGTATTTCTGCGCGCGGACCGCCTCGAAGGAGAAAGCCAGAAGTGGGTCCAGGCGGAAGGGCAAGTCGAGTTGCGCACGCGCCGGCAGACGGTGCTGGCAGACTGGCTCCACTACGACATAGAGGCGGACGAGTTCTGGGGCAAAGGCAACGTCACCTTGCGGCGAGGGATCGACTGGATCACCGGCCCGGAAGCGCGCTTCAAGCGTGACGACGAGACGGGATTCGTCAGCGAGCCCCAGTTTCACGTCGGGGAGAACGCCTCGAGGGGCGACGCATCGCGACTCACGTTTGTCGGGCCCGAGCGCTACGACGTCAAGGATGCGCGCTACACGACCTGTGTTGCGGGCAACGACGACTGGTATCTCACGGCCGGGGACGTCGATCTGGACCGCTCGCGACTCGTCGGCGTCGCGCACGACGCGACCGTCGTCTTCAAGGGCATGCCGATCCTCTATTCGCCGTATCTCAGCTTTCCCCTCTCGAACGATCGCAAGTCTGGCTTCCTCACGCCGATCTATGGCTCGAGCAACCAGCGCGGCTTCGAAGTCGCGATCCCGTATTACCTGAACCTCGCCCCCAACTACGACGCCACACTGCTCCTTCGGCCGATGAGCCGACGCGGTGTGCAGTTCGGCGGTCAGTTCCGCTATCTCTTCACGGATTCGGCGGGAGAGTTCGATGCGGAGGATCTGCCGCGCGACCGGCTCGATGCCAACGCCGACCGCTACGCGCTCGCCTGGAAGCACAACCAGAACTTCGGTGGCGGGCTCGGCGGCTACGTCAACCTGCAGAAGGTCTCGGATAATACGTATTTTGCCGACTTGTCCGACCGGTTGGCGCTCACCTCGCAGACGAACCTGCCGCGGGAGGGCGGAGTCGCTTACGACCACGCACCGTTCTCCCTTCTCGCACGAGTGCAGACCTACCAGACGCTGCAGGACCCCAACAACCCGATCACGCCGCCGTACTTTCGAGAACCTCAGGTCGTCCTCGCCGTACAGCCGGTCGAATGGGCGGGGCTCGATTGGGCAGCGGCAGGCGAGTTCGTGCGTTTTCGTCAGGCCGCGCTCACACCGAACGGTGAGCGCTCCGTGCTCTATCCGACCGTATCCTGGTCGCAGCGGGGAAACGCGTGGTTCTTTACCGCGCAGACCGGACTGCACATGACGCATTACGACCTCGATAACCCGACCGTGCCGCCGACAAACTTCAACCGCGTGCTGCCGATCACCAGCGTCGACGCCGGCCTGTTCTTCGAAAAGGACACGGAGTGGCTCGGCCGGAATTTCATCCAGACGCTCGAACCGCGTGCTTACTACGTCGAGATCCCATTCCGCAATCAGAGCAACTATCCCATCTTCGACTCGGCGACGGACGACTTCAACTTCTCACACCTCTTTACACCCAACCGCTACCTCGGCAGCGACCGCATCGGCGACGCCAACCAGATTACGCTCGCGGTCTCGTCGCGGTTTCTCGATCCGCTGACCGGAGCCGAGAAGATGCGCTTCGCGATCGGGCAGCAGTACTACTTCGAGAGCCAGCAGGTGACGCTGAACGAGCCGCCGCGCACGACGAACAGTTCGGACATCCTTCTCGCGGCGGAGAGCAGGCTTTCCGACGTGTGGACCGCCGCCGCCTTCCTCGACTACCAGCCGAGCACGAAGCTTACGCAGCGCGTCGATTTTGGGGTGCGCTGGCAGCCTTCGCCCGGGAAGGTCCTCAACGCTGTGTACACGTACAACCGTCAGGATACCGACAGCAGCGGGAACACCACGCAGCTGAAGCAGATCGACCTCTCGGGGCAGTGGCCGCTTTCCGCGAACTGGTCGGCGATATGGCGCTGGAACTACTCGCTCATTGACTCGAAGACGCTGGAGGGCGTGATCGGGCTTGAGTACAATGGGGGTTGCTGGGTCCTCCGGGCGGCGGCGCAGCGCCTGCAGACGAACACGCAACAGGTCAACAACTCGATCTACGTCCAGTTCGAGCTCAATGGCCTGGCGCGTATCGGCACCAATCCGATCGAGCTTCTCCGCCGCAGCGTTCCCGGCTATCAGAAGGTCAACGATCCAACGCTCCAACCCGTCGGCGGCGAGACGAGCGATTATTTTCCGGAGTTCTGAGCATGTTCTTTCGCAGCTTCGTCGTACTTCTCCTCGTCGCAGGCGCAGCCGGCAACGCTGGTGCGCAGCAGCCCCGCGCACCCGTTCGGTCGCAGCCATTGGACAGGGTTATCGCGATCGTCAACGACGAGGCGATCACGCAATACGAGCTCGATGACGCCAAGCGCATCGTCATCGAGCAGCTCAAGAGGCAGAAGGTTGCGCAGCCTCCCAATGACGTGCTCGACAAGCAAGTCCTGGAGCGGCTCATCACCGAGCGCGCGATGCTTCAGTACGCCAAGGACAACGGCATCAAGGTCGACGACGCGCAGGTGGAGCGCACGATCCAGCGGATCGCAGAGGACAACAAGATGACGGTCGACGACGTGCGCAAGTCGCTTGCGCGCGACAACATCTCCTATGCGAAGTATCGCGACGACATCCGCAACGAGATCGTCGTCCAGCGCGTGCGCGAACGCGAGGTCGATAGCCGCATCACGGTCAGCGACGCCGAAGTCGACATCTACCTCGCCATGCTCAAGGCGCAGCCCGGCGGCGAAACCGAATACGAGCTGGCGCACATCCTCGTCGTCGTCCCCGAGCAGGCAAGGCCCGAGCAGATCGAGGCGAGGCGGCGCCGGGCCGAGGAGGCCTTGCGCAGCATCAAGAGCGGCGGCGACTTCGGCCAGGTCGCGGCAACGTTTTCCGATGCGGCGGACGCGCTCTCCGGCGGCAACCTCGGCTGGCGGTCGGGCGCCCGTCTGCCGACGATATTCGCCGAGACCGTGCGCAGCATGAAGGTCGGCGACGTCTCACCCGTTATGCGAAGCGCGGCCGGCTTCCACATCGTGAAGCTGATCGACAAGCGCAGCCACGACGAACCGGCGGTCGTCAATCAGACGCACGCCCGCCACATCCTCATCCGCGTGAACGAGATCACCTCGGAGAGCGACGCGAAGGCGAAGATCGAACGGCTCAAGGATCGCATCGACGGCGGCGCGAAGTTCGAAGATCTCGCCAAGCTCAACTCGGAGGACGCGACCGCGGCCAAAGGCGGTGACCTCGGCTGGCTCAATCCCGGCGACACCGTGCCTGCATTCGAGGAGGCGATGAACCGCCTGCAGGTGAACAAGGTGTCCGCACCGGTGCGCACGAGTTTCGGGTGGCACCTGATCGAGGTGCTGGAGCGGCGCAAGCAGGACGTCACCGCTGAACGGGAGCGCGCCCAGGCCCAGATCGCGATACGCCAGCGCAAATCGGACGAAGCGTTCGACGATTGGATACGCCAGACGCGGGATCGCGCTTACGTCGAGATGCGGCTGGACGACAAGTAGCACCTCCCTGCGGTTGAGGCCTTCCCTATCGCGGAAGCCGCTCCGCTCAAGCGAGCGCGAGCAGCACCGCGACGTGCCTTAGCGCGACGGTTTGGCCTGGCGCCACCGTCAGTTCGAGCCGCAGCTGATCCATGTGCCGTCCCTTGGCGGCAACGCTGCATCTGGCCGCGATCCCGGCAGACGTTTCGCGCATCTCGCCCGCGCCAACGCTGGCGAGAACCTGCCACGGCGCATCCGTGCGCTCTCGTCCGAGCACGCGCAGCTCCCGCGCAGCGCTCGCGTCGTCGAGGCCAAGCACGAACGTTTCCGCGTTGGTCGCGCGCGCCGGTAAGTCGCGCGGAGAGTCGATGGCGATGCGGCCGGTTGCGTCGGCGGTGAGCTGCAGGGAGTCGAGACCGGGAGACATCGCTCCGCTCGAAGCCTTCCATCCGTCGTCGTCGGCGTGGCGTGGCGTGCCGAAGGTCCACAGCAGCGATTCGAGCGGCAGCCCGGCGCGGGCGAGCAGGAAGTCGCAGGCAGCATCTTCGAGCGGGGTTTCGCGCCACGCGGTGCGCGCGACATAGTCCGGCTGTCCGGCGTAGCGTCCGCTCGATCCGTTCCACGCCATCGGCGAGACGAAGCGCGCGCCGGCGTTCCACAAATCCCGGAACGCGCGGTAACCGTCGACGTATGTCGGCAGGACCTCTGGATGGCGCAGATCAGCGGTGTTGAGCTCGACGACCGCGAACCGGGGGTCGATCGAGGCGAAGATGCTGAAGAGCGGCTTGCCGCTCTCCGTCGCGATTTCGTTGGCAGCCGCTGCGCCGTAAAGGAGCGCGCCGAGATGCCCGTCGGAAGGCTTGCTGCCTTCGATCGTCATGCCGCCCGAGTCGAAGTCCTTGACCGGACTGTCGAGCGAGACCGCGAAGGGCATTCCGTCGTGCGTTGGCGCCATGAAGCCCTGTGCTGACCAGATACAGTCGCGGGGAATGCCGGCTTCGACCAGCCAGCGCGCGAGCTCGTCGTAGTGGAGGTGCACGAGATGCCGGCGGAAGAGCTCCCACTCGCGAACCCACGGATCGGTCCAGAAAGGACGCGCCGGATCCCTCGGGAACGCGCGCGGGGGGTCGACGTCCTCCCAGGTCGCGAAATCACGCTGCGCGAGCCGCCTCACCTCTTCGAGAGCCAGTGCGACGCCGCGGCGATACGCGCGCAGATCAGGCACGTCCGGCTCCGGCGCGCCCGCGTAGGGGCCAGTGCCGGAGAGCCATTCGCGAAACTGTCTCAAGCAGCCCGGGTTGTAGTCGTACCACTGAGCCTCGTCGAAGAACGGATTCAAGTAAGTGTCGGGGTCGACGCTCACGCCGACGAACAGGTCCGGATGCTGTCGCATGAACCCTGCGATATGCCTCGCCACCTGCTGCAGATTGCGCTTCTTGTACCGGCGCACGCTCTTCGCGTAGACGTTGAAAGTGAGCGAGCGCGCGAGCTCGGGTGCATCGAACGAGCCCGGCAGGTGCTTGAGGTGATCGTCCGGCATCACCTCGTCCCTCTCGTTCCACTGGCAGTTGGCGGGATCCTGCTCGAGCCAATCGTTGAGGTCCCATTCCGGGGCGCTGCCCGAAGCATCGGCCCAGATGCCGCCGTTCAGCGTGAGCAGCAGCGGGAGGTTCTTGCTTACCGCGATGCTGAGCACGCCGGACAGGTTGTCGTCGGCGAGCGCCCGCGTTCCTTGCCGGATGCTCAGATCGAAATCGGGATCGAAGACGAAGTCCTCGCGCACGCCCCGCGTCGTGCGCAGATAGAGAATCGGCACGCGCATTCCGATGCGTGTGGTGCGCGAAAGGTACGGCACGTAGCGCTTCTCGAGGCCGTACGCTCCGTCCCCGCATGCGTCGGACAATGCCGGCAGAAGGTGGAACGCCGACCCTGCCGCGGGTGCGACGGACTCCCAGCGTCGAAGCGCAGCGCCCTCGATCAAGCTCCGCTCGCCGAGCTTCGTTTCGCGCCCGTCCTCGGCGATGGCGACAACGACGAGCTTGCGCCGGCTCACTCCAGCAGGAGCCTCGTAGGGCGAGAAGTCGCCGACGAACTCGAAGCCGCCGTGGTCTCCATTCGGGTAGCCAGGCTTCACACGCGCCACGTCGAGCCGCGCTATGCCGGTGCGGGCGGCGAAGCGGTGGGAGTCGAGACGGACCTCGACAGCGCGCACACCGACGGGATCCAGCGCCCAGCCAGACAAAATCGCGCGAGGACCGACGATTGCCTCGGCGTCGGGCACGTCGACGAAACCGATCGTTCCCGGCGGCAACTGCTGCGATCGCCCTGCCGCATCGCCGGAGCCGTTCGCCGTCTCGACGCGCGAGGAAGCACGGCGGGGACGCGCGAATAGATCGCGGCAGGCACGCCTCAGACGGTGCGCCAGGCGCCTGACCACGTCACACGTCGCGCAACGCCCAGCCGTCGCGCAAGCCTGAGGAACGAACGCAGCCGCGCGGCCGATCGAGTATCATGGAAAGGGAATTTGCGTTCATTCGAATCGACGCGCGAAGCGCCGCCCGGCGCACCGAGTTTTTTCGACTATAGCAGTTGAGCGCCGGACAATCATGGGGACGACACTGCTGCGCCGCCTGACACGCCGCCTGCGCGACAGCGTCGCAGCCGATGCCGCAGCAAACCGGCAAGCCACGCCGGATTCCGAGGCACCTCCGCTGCGGCGGCTCGTTGCGGAGCCGTGGTACGTCGACCGGCTCGACATCTCGGACGGACGGCTTACCGCGGCCGGTTGGTCGCTGCCCGGCGATCTGCGCCGGACGCCCGACGAGGGCTGGTTCACGGTCAACGGGCGAGGGTTCGACGCGCTTCACTATCCGCTTCCGCGCCCCGACGTGGGTGCCGTCTTCTGGATGCGCGAGGGAGCCGCCTCTTCGGGTTTCGAGGGCAGCATCGAGCATCTCGCCGAACCCTACCCGGGGGGCGTGCTCGAGATCCGCCGCGTCAATCCGGAAACGCCCGCGATCGAGCGCGGCAGAGATTCGTGGTTCAAGCCTGATCCTGCGCTGCATGCAGACCTGCCTGACGAGGAGCGGCGGTTCCGCGTCATCGGCGATCGCGATGCAGCGAGCTTTCTGATTTCTGGAGCCACCGATTACCGGCGGCTCGACCGGGCGCTGGGCGCGCTCTCCGGACGGCATCTGCACGAATACCGGCGAGTGCTCGACTGGGGTGTGGGCTGCGGGCGAGTCGCGCGCCACTTCCCGAAGACGGGCCCCGGCGCGCTCACGGGCTGCGATATCGATCAGGACAACGTCGACTGGTCTCGTGCGCACCTTCCCGGCACATTCATCGGGTGCAACATGGCCCCGCCATTGCCGTTTGACAATGCCAGCTTTGATCTTGTTTATGGAATCTCGGTGTTCACGCACCTGCGGGAACCAATGCAGCTCAGGTGGCTCGAGGAGCTTTCCCGGGTCATGGCCAGTGGAGCGCTGCTGCTGACGACGATCCACGGGCGGACCGCGCTTGATTTCTCTCGCCTGCGTCCGCAGGAGCACCGGCATCTGTGCGAGGAAGTCGAGGCCAGGGGCATCGTGGTGAGAGGGGAGCGCTCGCAGCTCGACGGCCACGTCGATCACGGCGGTGAATATGTCGCCGACGTCGCTCATAGCCTCGATTACGTCCGCCGGGTTTGGGGGCGATTCTTCGAGGTCGTGCACATCCTACGCGGCTACATTCTCTTCCAGGACCTCGTGGTCCTGCGGCGGCGCTGAGGGCGGCCCCGTGCGCAAGACGAACACGTGAGCACGCAGCGAATCCTCGAAGACCAGATCGCGTACTACCGCGCCCGCGCCGGCGAGTACGACGAGTGGTGGTTTCGCCTCGGCCGTTATGATCGCGGCCCCGAGTGGAATTCCTGCTGGAACGCCGAGGTCGCGGAAGTCGAGCGCGCTCTCGATCAGTGGCTCGAGGCGGTGCGGCCGCGCTCGGTCCTCGAATTCGCCTGCGGCACCGGGCTGTTTACGCGCCTGCTCGCGCCACGCGTCGAGCGGTTGACGGCGCTCGACGCTTCGCCCGAGGTGCTGACGATCAATCGCAAGCGCGTGGCGTCGCGCAATGTCGAGTATGTGGAGGCGGACCTCTTCGCGTGGGAGGCGCGCGAGCGCTACGACGCCGTTTTCTTCAGCTTCTGGCTCTCGCACGTGCCCGAAGAGCGCTTCGACGCGTTCTGGGCGACGGTAAGGGCGGCGCTCGCGAAGCAGGGCAGCGTCTATCTGATCGACTCCGCGTTCGATCCGACGTCGACCGCGAAGGATCACGCGGTTCCCGAACGTGAAGCGGGCGTAGTCACTCGGCGGCTCAACGACGGCCGCGAGTTTCGCATCGTGAAGCTGTTCTACGAGCCGGCCGCTCTCAACGCGCGACTGTCTCGGCTGGGCTTCGCGTCTTCGGTGCGCCAGACCGCGCGCTATTTCCTCTACGGCGAGGCGCGCCCCTTGGCGGGCTGATCCTATTTGTCAGAGTACACGTAGGGCGACTGCGCCACGCGGCCCTGGTCCATCTGGTGCTCTTCGGCGAGCTCGCGCGGGGTCTTGTCCCACCAGATCGCGCGCGCCTCGCGCTGCTTCTGCAGCATGTCGGCGTGCTCCCTCATGAACTCGCGCATGAACTTGGTATGCTCGGAAACGTAGTGTCGGCTCGGGAGCATCATGGCGCGCGATCGAATTGCCTCATCGGATGCGAGGTGGTCATTCTATCACCGGCCTCGTCCGCCGCGCCGAGCCTGCGACCATGCGGTACTCGTAGAGGCGGCATTCGAGCGCGCCGTTGTAAAGCGGTATCCTGCGGCTCGCCTTGAGTCCGATCAGCTTGGGCAGCCTCGCGTCGGCGCTGAGGAGGTACGCCGTCCAGCCGGGGAAGTGCTGCTTCAACGCATCGCCGAGGCGCGGATAGAACGCCGCGAGCGAAGCCGAGCCCTCGAGTCGCACGCCATAGGGCGGATTGCTCACGATGATGCCCGAGCGAGCCGGGGCCATGCGCGCGAGCACGTCGGTCTGCTCCACGACGACCGCGCCCGTCACGTCGGCGGCCGCGAGATGCGCGCGACAGCGCGCGACGCTTGCGCCGTCGACATCGCTCGCATGAATCTGTGCGAACGCGGCAGGCTTCGCCCGGCGCTGCGCGGCCTGTTTGATCCTCTGCCAGGTCGGTCCGTCGTACCAGGAGAGCTTCTGGAACGCGAACTTCCGCTTGCTACCCGGAGCAATGTCGAGAGCGATCAGCGCGGCTTCGACGGCGATCGTTCCGCTTCCGCATAGCGGGTCGAGCAGC
>DASVFM010000044.1:0-3633 GCA_036380055.1 Casimicrobiaceae bacterium | reverse complement strand
AACCTCGGCTCGCCGAAGCAGCTTGCCGAGATCCTGTTCGAACGCATGAAGCTGCCGGTGCTGAAGAAGACGGCGACGGGGCAGCCGTCCACGGACGAGGAGGTGCTGGGCGATCTCGCGGCGGACTATCCGCTGCCGAAGCTGCTGCTCGAGCATCGCGCGCTCTCCAAGCTCAAGTCGACCTACACGGACAAGCTGCCGCAGATGGTGAATCCCGCCACCGGTCGCGTGCACACCAACTTCGGACAGGCAACGGCAGTGACCGGACGACTGGCCAGCACCGATCCCAACCTGCAGAACATTCCCGTGCGCACCGCGGAAGGGCGGCGCATCCGCGAAGCGTTTATTGCGCCACCGGGGCACGTGCTGCTGTCCGCCGATTACTCGCAGATCGAGCTGCGCATCATGGCTCACCTCTCGGGGGACGCGTCGCTGCTGCGCGCCTTCACGGAGGGTGCGGATATCCACCGCGCTACGGCGGCGGAAATCTTCGGCGTCGCACCGGACGAGGTCACAGCGGAGCAGCGCCGCTACATCAAGGCGGTGAACTTCGGGCTTATCTACGGGATGAGCGCCTTCGGGCTCGCCTCGCAGCTCAATGTCGAGCGCGCAGCGGCGCAGCAGTTCATAGACCGCTACTTCGCGCGCTATCCCGGAGTGGCCGAATACATGCGCCGCACGCGCGAGCTCGCGCGGGCGCAGGGGTACGTCGAGACGGTCTTCGGTCGTCGCCTCTGGTTGCCTGATATCAACGCCGGTGGCGGGCCGCGGCGGCAGGCGGCGGAGCGCGCCGCGATCAACGCGCCAATGCAGGGAACGGCGGCGGACCTCATCAAGCTGGCGATGATCGCCGTGCACGATTGGCTCGATCGCGAGCGAGGCGGCACGCGGCTCATCCTGCAGGTGCACGACGAGCTCGTGTTCGAGGTTCCTGACAACGAGCTGACAGGGATCAAAGCGAGACTGCCGGGGCTGATGACAGGTGTGGCGAGCCTCAGCGTGCCGCTGGTAGTCGACATCGGCGTCGGCCCGAACTGGGAGCAGGCACACTGATCTGCTGCGGGCTCGCGCCGCGACCTCCTTGGGCGCTTGGCGAGAGATTGCGCGCTGGCTTGTCGGTCGCCTGCGTCGACTCGCCTCGCGCGATCCCCGCGCTGCGCGCGGGGCCCCTCGCTGCGGGCTCGCGCCGCTACCGCTCATAACCCCGCCGCAGCCGTTCGTAAGTTGGCTGCAGCGCCTTCCGGTGTGTGACGTAATTTACTCCATGCTCATGGCCCGAAGCCGCTATCGATGCTAGCTCCCGCTCACGTCGGGCATCTCGCGATGCTGCGGACCCTCATCCGCGAAGCTGCTGCGGAAGGCAGCCTGGATCGCGCGCTCGCGGCCGATTCGCCCAATGCGGTGGAGTTCTTCGCGCGGTTGAAGCGAGCGCTGGTCAGCGGCTATTTCGTCGAGGAAGACCCGAGAACCGGCCGCATCGAATCGGTGGCCGTCCCCGGCTACGTGTTCTGGCCTGAGGACGAGCACAGCGGGATGCCTCCGGTGGGCTTCGGTCTCTTTCGCGCGCTCGATGGCGGCTACGAGCTCTGGCTCGCGGGGCTCGAATTGGGACGGCGCGGCGGCGGCCATGGCCGCGCGCTTCTCGACGCGCTCTTTGCCACGCCGCCAGGAAGGAAAACCTGGGTGGTGCGCATCCCGCGCGGATCGCGCTACGGTGCCACGGTGCAGCACCTTCTAAGCTCGCACGATTTCGAATCCGCGGGCGAAACCACACACCTTCGGTGGTTCCTCCGCAAGAACACTCCGCCAGCGCTGGCGGCGCGCGTTCGCGGCGCCATTGCTGGCCGCCCGCCGCTGAACTGAACTCGCTCGCTCGCGGCGCCATCGCTGGCTGCCCGCCGCTGAACTGAGCCCGCTCGCGGTCCGGGGCGATTCCGCCGGTCGTGCTCCCGCACCGAAGCGGGAGCTCGCTACATCGTTTCCTTATCCTCGAAAATGTCGCAATAGCTGGCGTAGACCGTCGCAACGGTAACCGGGTAGAGCACGAGCCATCCGAGCAGAAGTGGAATGCTCGCCACGATGGCGAGGCCTAGGCCGATCGCACCATAGACCAGAAGGGGCGTGAAGTTCTTCATGCAGCCTCGGAAGGACAACATCATCGCCGGCCAGGGTTCCACACCGCCCAGCATCACAAGAGCCGGAGCGAACCAGACCATCATCACGACCGGCAGCCACAGGAGCAGGAACAGGAGCACCGCAACGAGAATGGCGGAAACGATAGTCCCGAAGGCCGCTCCGATGCGCGACGGATCTGCAGCGCTCATCAGCGCGCCGAGGATTGCTACCCCGAAGAGCGCGACCATGATGACCGCGACGACGACCAGTACGACGAGGAGCAATCCTGTGTAGATCAGCGCCACGATCAGCAAGGGTTGCGTGCGCTGGCTGAACGCGGCGAAGGTGTGACCGATAGTGAGCGGATTGCCGCGGTCGATCGATCGACAGCCGATCATGAGGCCCGCGGCAAGCAACACCGTGAGGGCAGAAAACAGAAAGGTCGAAAGCACCTGGCCGAGGACAGGTAAAAGGTGCAGAACACCGCTGACTGCGGTGGCCGCGAGCTGAAGGCAGAAGACGATCACGGTGATCAGCAGCCAAACGCCGACATTCGGCACGAACAGGCGCCAGCCTTCTTCCCACCATGAGGCGCCCCGCCCGGGCGCGACCGTACGCGGCTCCAGACTGGCTCCGCCGGGTGGCGGCACCGGCGCTGCTACAGGCTCATTCGCCATCGCTCACCTCCTGCCAACTGTTCAAGCCGAACCCCTCAAGGCACACCGACCTTGGCCGGGCGCTGAACGTTAGCACATTGCGCCACCTCGGCCCGCGGCACGAATTCGCGCATGGGCTTGATTTATCGACGACTGCAGCATATTATTAGCACTCATTGGCAACGAGTGCTAACAGAGCAGCCGGACGCCTTGCCGCTCGCTGGTTACTTTGCCAAATCAGACTTTATCATATTGATTTAACAGTAGTTTACTCATAGGAGTGAGCACTAACATGAAGATTCGTCCTCTACACGATCGCGTGATCGTCAAGCGTCTCGAGGAAGAACGGAAGTCGGCTGGTGGGATCGTCATTCCCGACACCGCAGCCGAGAAGCCTTCGCAGGGCGAGGTCGTTTTCGTGGGGCCGGGCAAGACCGACGACAACGGCAAGGTCCTCGCGATGGGCGTGAAGGCTGGCGACAAGATTCTCTTCGGCAAGTACTCCGGGCAGGAATTCAAGATGGATGGCCAGGATTACCTGCACATGCGCGAAGACGACATCATCGGGATCATCGGCTGACGCCGCTCGATCATCAAATCACAGGATCTGAGGAGCAAAGAATATGGCAGCGAAAGACGTACGCTTCGGCGAAGGCGTTCGCAACAGGATGTTGACCGGGGTGAATATCCTGTCCAACGCCGTCAAGGTGACGCTGGGTCCGAAGGGACGCAACGTGGTCCTCGAGCGCAGCTTCGGTTCGCCGACGATTACCAAGGACGGTGTCTCGGTCGCGAAGGAAATCGAGCTCAAGGACAAGTTCGAGAACATGGGCGCGCAGATGGTCAAGGAGGTCGCATCGAA
>DASVFM010000043.1:0-15763 GCA_036380055.1 Casimicrobiaceae bacterium | reverse complement strand
CTGGCACACGGCCGCGCGGAACGCGACGTTGACGCAGTCGAGCGTCACGCTGAACCCGTCGGGGTAGCCTGCTTCCTTGAGCAGCGCCCGCGCGGCGGCGGGGTCGTAGGCGAGACGCTTCTCGAGCGTCGGCACGTAGCCGTCGATCAGCCGCGACAGGTAAGCGCCGGTCGGCATCGCCTGGCCGCGCAGCACCTTGGAGACGATCGCATTGACGTCGATCGCCTGGTAGACGGCGCGCCGCACGCGCAAGTCCTTGAACGGGTTGCGCCCCTTCACGTCGGCGAACTGCAGCTCGTCGCGGCTCTGATCGAACCCGAGATACTGCATGCCGATGTCGGGCATTTCGGTGAGCTTGAAGCGGCCCTCCTGCTTGAGGCGCGGGATGTCCTGGAACGGCGGATCGATCACGAAGTCGACCTGGCCCGCGACGAGGGCGGCGAGCCGCGTCGCATCCGACTGGATCACGAGGTAGATCGCTTCGTCGACGTTGCCGCGCTTGCCCCACCAATTCGGATTAGCGACGAGCACCGTGCGCGTGTCCGAGTCGTAGGACTTGAGCACGTAGGGTCCGGTGCCGTTGGTGTTGCGCACCGCGTAGGTCTCCTGCTTGGCGTTGTAGTTCTGCGGCTCCAGCACACCGTGCGCCGCGGACCAGGCCTTGCTCATCATGCCTACATAGATGAGCTTTTCCGGCAGCACCGCGTCCGGATCGGAGAGGACGATGTCCACGGTGAGGTCGTCGACCTTGCGCGCCTCGACCACTCCGCGGAGTTGGAAGGCGCGCTGCGAGTTCTTCATGAGCGCGCGCCCGATGGAGAACACGACGTCGGCGGCGGTGAACGGAGTGCCATCGTGGAATTTCACGCCGGCGCGCAGCTTGAAGCGCCAGCGCTTCGGCTCCAGTGCCTGCCACGAGACCGCGAGCGCTGGCGCGATCGCGAAGTCCCGGTCACGGAACACGAGCGACTCATAGATCTGGCTGATGACCCGTGTCTGGTATTGCAGCGCGAGAGCGTGGGGATCGAGCGACTGCGGGTCGAAGGCGCTGGCGAAGCGCAGCGTCGCGCCCGTGGAGAGAGCGGGCGCCAGGCACGCCGCCGCGAGCAGCAGCGCGATCATGTGGCGCGGCCGACGCAAGGCGCGAGCGGTCTGGATTTCAGCGCTCACGGTATCTCCAGTGCCACGGCTCGTAGCGGTAGCCATATCGATTGCCCCGCGGATAGGACATGTAGTAGCGGTACCTCGCGGCATTCCTGACCAGCCATGCAAACGCCTCGGACGTCTCGAACACTTCCTCGAGCTCGTCGCAGCCGGCTGTGCCGATGTCGACCGCACAGCCGGTGTGGTGCTCGCTGTAGCCCGGCGGTGCGCTCACGCTCAATATCTCGTCGATCGACTGGCCGGAGGCGATCTTACGCCGAATGATTTCGACCTGCCGCGGGAAGCTGCGAAAGGCGGAAACGATCTTGAGACCCACACCGGCCTTGGCTGCCGCCGCCTTCATTCGCCTCCAGGCGCCGGCGGCACGCGGGACGAGCCGGTGCTTGCGGCCGCGGGCCCCGAACTCGACGACGACGAGCGTCGTGGCCTCGATGCACAGGCTGAGCCGGCGCCTGCGGATCAGTTCGGCGGGGATGCCCAGCTCCGTGAGCGCGCGCTCGACGCGTGCTCGATATTCGGGATCCGGTCGACCGCGGGTGGGCTTGCTCAAATGATCTCGAAGTACCGCTTGAGCTCCCAGTCGGTCACGGCGTCGAGCCACTGGCGCCACTCCCACTCGCGGGTGGCCGCGAAGTGCTCGACGAAGTCGTCCCCGAACCAGTCGCGGGCAGTCTTGGAGTCGCGAAAGATGCGCGTGGTCTCGATCAGCGTGCGCGGCGCGCGCGGCACGTTCTCGGCGCCTACGTTCGTGCCGTGGATCGGCTTGGTGGTGAGCTTGAGGTTCTTCTCCACACCGTGCAGGCCGGCGGCGATGCATGCGGCCGCGGCGAGGTACGGGTTCATGTCGGCGCCGGGGCAACGCGTCTCCAGCCGCGTCGACTTGGGCGAGGCCGCTATGACGCGGAAACTCGCCGTGCGGTTGTCGAGCCCCCACGTAGGCTTGACCGGCGCCCAGAAGCCGTCGACCAGCCGCTTGTAGCTGTTGATCGTCGGCCAATACATCGGCGCGAACTCGAGCAGGACGGAGAGCTGGCCCGCGAGGTAACTCTCGAAGAGCTTGCTCATGCCGTGCCGGTTCTTCGCGTCGTGAAACAGGTTCGTCTTGCCGTCGGAAAGCGACTGGTGCACGTGACCCGAGCAGCCGGGGTACTGCGGATTCCACTTGGCCATGAAGCTCGGCATGATCCCGAAACGCGCTCCGATCTCCTTTGCTCCGGCCTTGAAGAGGAGCGCGCGGTCGGCGGCCTCGAGCGCCTCGGAGAACAGGATCGCCGCCTCGTAGACTCCGGGACCGGTCTCGGTGTGCAGGCCCTCGATCGGCACGCCGAAATCGTTCATCTCGACCATCAGCGCCTTGAAGAAGTCGCCGTTCTGGCTGGCGCGCAGCAGCGAGTAGCCGAACATGCCTGGCGTGATCGGCTCGGGCCGCACGTAGCCCTTGGCCGCCCACGACTGCGGCGTCTCGGCGAAGTTGAACCACTCGAACTCCATGCCGCACATCGGCATCACGCCCAGTTTCTCGGCGCGCTTGAGCACCCGCTTGAGCGTCTGGCGCGGGCAGATGGGATGCGGCAGCTCGCGGCCGTTCTTCTCCATGACGAAATCCCCGAGGAAGAACGGTACGTTCTCGTCCCAGGGCACCGTACGATGCGTGCCGAGGTCGATCTTCGCCACCGCATCGGGGAAGCCCTTGTGCCAGCCGGTGAGCGTCGTGTTGTCGTAGCACTGGTCGTTCATGTCCCAGCCGAAGACGACGTCGCAGAAGCCGAAACCGCCGTCGGCCGCAGAGAAGAACTTGTCCTTGTGGATGTATTTCCCGCGCAGCACGCCGTCGATATCGGAGACGGCGACCTTGACGCGGTTGCCGGCCGCGCTGCGCACGGCATCGAGCACCTTCTTCGCGGGCAGGTCTTTCGGCATGAACGGCTTCCCCCTGGTCTTGTCGACGCGCATTCTACCGCGGGAGCGGTGCGTCGACGGTGGCACAATGCGGCTCGATGAGCGAATCGCCCGCCGCTCCCGGCGCAGCGCATGCGCGCTCGCTAGCAGCGCTGCACGTTGCCGTGCTGCTGTTCGGCTTTGCCGGACTCTTCGGCAAGTGGATCGCGCTGCCGGCAGTGACGATCGTGCTGGGCCGCGCCGGCATTGCGGCGCTCGCGCTCGCGCTGCTGCGGCGGTTCGCGCAGGCTGCGCGTCGCGACGGGGCGACCGGCGGGTTCGACTGGCGGCTCGCGAGCGGCGGCGCAGTTCTCGCGCTGCACTGGGTCGCGTTCTTCGAGGCCATCCGCATCGCGACCGTGGCGGTCGCGTTGCTCGGCTTCGCGAGCTTTCCGCTTTTCGTGCTGCTGCTCGAGGCGCTCACCCGCCAGCGTCGCTTGCGCGGCGGGGAATGGGCGACGGCCGCGCTGGTGACCGCGGGCCTGCTGCTGCTCGTGCCCGAGTTTCGCCTCGCCAACAGGATCGTTCAGGGTCTGCTCTGGGGCGTTGTCTCCGGGTTCACTTTCGCGCTGCTCGCGGTCGCGAACCGGGCGCTCGCGGCGCGGCATGCGCCGGAGGCGATCGCGCTCTGGCAGAACGCCTGCGCCGCCGTGCTCCTGCTGCCGCTGGCGCTCGCCGCCTCCGCGATACCCAGCGCCCGCGATCTGGCGTTGCTCGTCGTGCTCGGGGTCGCGTGCACCGCGCTGGCGCACACGCTCTTCATACGCAGCCTTGGCGCGCTGTCCGCCCACACCGCGAGCGTCGTCGCCGCGCTGGAGCCGGTCTACGGCATAGCGCTGGCGTTTGCATTGCTCGGCGAGGCGCCATCGCTGCGAACGCTCGCCGGCGCGGCGCTCATCGTCGGCGCAGCCCTGCTGGCGACACGGGCGAGCCTGCGCTGATCGCGCCATCGAAGAAGGTTGGCTCGGGCGGCGCGTTTCGGTAGCATCGCGCATCGAAGCGCCGGAGCGAGAATCGTCGTGAACCTGCAGATCGGCATGGTGGGGTTGGGCCGCATGGGGTCGAATATGGGTCGCCGCCTGGCTCGCGGCGGAGTGCACGTCGTCGGCGTCGATCCCGATGCGGCGGCGGCAGCGGCGTTCGGGCGCACGGCAGGTTGCGCGACGGCGGACGATATGGAGGCCATGGTGCACGCGCTCGCCGCACCGCGCGTGGTGTGGTTGATGGTGCCCGCGGGCGAGCGCACCGACGCGGCGATCGCCGCACTCGCACCGCGCCTCACCGCGGAAGACGTGATCGTCGACGGCGGCAACGCCTACTACAAGGATTCGGTGCGCCGCGCCGTGGAGCTCGCGAGCTACGGCATACGCTTCGTCGATTGCGGCGTGTCGGGCGGCATCTGGGGACTCGACCAGGGCTACGCGCTGATGTTCGGCGGTTCGCCCGCCGCGGCGCGCGCGATCGAGCCGTACGTGAAACTCCTCGCCCCGGCTCCCGATCGAGGCTGGCTGCATTGCGGGCCGAGCGGGTCCGGTCATTTCGTGAAGATGATCCACAACGGTATCGAGTACGGAATGATGCAATCCCTCGCCGAGGGCCTCGCGCTGATCAAGGGCAAGGCCGAGTTCGGCCTCGACGCGGCGGCGATCTCCGAGATGTGGCGGCACGGCAGCGTGGTGCGCTCGTGGCTGCTCGATCTCACCGCCGGGTTCCTGCGCGAAGACGCGGAGCTCGCCGGCATCGCGCCCTACGTCGCGGATTCAGGTGAGGGAAGGTGGACGGTCGCGGAGGCTGTCGAGCAGGGAGTCCCCGCGCCGGTGCTCACGCTCGCGCTTCTCGCCCGTTTCGAGAGCCAGGGCAAAGGGGAGTACGCGGATCGGCTGCTCGCGATGATGCGCAAGGGCTTCGGCGGCCACAACGTGGCCGCAGCGGCGGACAAGGCAAAGAATCCATGATCGCACTGCTGATGGGTGTTTGCGGCTGCGGCAAGACCACGGTGGGCGAGGCGCTCGCGCAGGCGCTCGGCTGGCGCTTCATCGACGCCGACGATCTGCACCCGCCTTCGAACGTCGCCAAGATGGCGAGCGGCATCCCACTCACCGACGCGGATCGCTGGCCGTGGTACGAGCGCATCAGCGCGGAGCTGCAGAACGCGACTGCGGCGGGGCAGCACGCCGTGCTCGCCTGCTCGGCGCTGAAGCAGGCCTACCGCGACCGCCTCGCACGCGGCGTCGATCTGCGCGTCGTCTATCTCAAGGGCGATGCGGCGACCATCGAGCCGCGGCTCGCGTCGCGCCGCGGGCACTTCATGCCCGTGTCGCTCCTGGCGAGCCAGTACGCGACGCTGGAGGAGCCGGGGGAGGCCATCGTCGTCGATATCGCGCAGCCGGTGGCGGCGCAGGTCGGGACGATCACGCGCGCCCTGCGCGAGCGACTGCCGGCATGAACGACGGGCCCAAGTCTCGCGGCAAGCGCCGCCCGGGTACGCAGGTCACGCACCTCGGGCGCGACCCGAAACGCTACCTCGGCGCGGTGAGCACCCCGGTCTATCGCGCAACGACGATCCTGTTCGAGAGCGTTGCCGAGCTGGAGGCCGCCGAGCAGGGCCGGCACCCGGGCATCACCTACGGACTCCACGGGCTGCCCACGGTGAGGGATCTGCAGGCGGCGATGGCCGAGCTCGAGGGCGGGCACGCGTCGCTCGCCGTCGCCTCCGGGCTCGCGGCGATCACTCTCGCGCTGCTCGGCACCACCAACGCGGGCGATCACGTCCTGGTGACCGACTCGGCATACGGTCCGACGCGCCGCTTCTGCAACAACCAGCTCACCCGCATCGGCGTCGAGGTGAGCTACTACGACCCGCTGATCGGCGCCGGCATCGAGCGCGAGCTGCGGCCGAACACGCGCGTCGTATTCTGCGAGTCGCCGGGGTCGCTCTCCTTCGAGGTCCAAGATGTCCCCGCGATCGCCGAGGTCGCGCATCGGCACGGCGCGCTCGTCATGCTGGACAACACCTGGGCCACGCCGCTGGGATTCCCCGCCTTCGCCCGTGGCGTCGACGTATCGGTGCACGCGGGCACCAAGTACGTGGGCGGACACTGCGACGTGCTGGTGGGCCTCATTACCTGCAACGAAGTGACCCATCCGCGCCTGCACCGCCTGTGGACCGATATGGGTGTGGCGGTATCCAGCGACGACGCATTTCTCGCGTTGCGCGGCCTGCGCACGCTCGCAGTGCGTCTCAAGCAGCACACCGAGAGCGCGCTCGCGATAGCACGCTGGCTGCGCACGCGTCCCGAGATCGATGAGGTGGTCTTTCCCGCGCTCGAGGGCTCGCGGGGTCACGAGCTGTGGCAGCGCGATTTCACGGGCGCCTGCGGACTCTTCGGCGTCATGCTCAAGCCCGCGGCGAAGGCGCGCGTCGACGCCATGCTCGACGGGATGCAGCTGTTCCGCCTGGGCTGGAGCTGGGGCGGCTTCGAGAGCCTCGTCATCCCCGCGCACCCCGAGCGCAACCGCACCGCGACGAAATGGGATGCGCGAGGTCCGTACATCCGCCTGCACGTCGGGCTGGAAGATACACAGGACCTGATCGAGGACCTCGAGCAGGGCTTCGCGCGCCTGCGCGGCTAGCGCGCCGTCACGCGTGGTGCGCTGCGGACCGGCAAAGAGCCTCGCGCGTCAGAGCGGGCTGAATTCTCCGCGCGCGTAGTCGAGCACCAGCACTTCGCCCCGCTCAAGGATGTAGTAGAGGCCGTGCAGGGCGAGTCTGCCGTCGGCGACCCGCTCGGCCACGAACGGATAGCCGAGCAGGCGCTCGACACCGATCAGCACGCAGCGCTGCTCGGTCTTGACGTAGACGAGATCGGAGGGCGGCGCGTCGAGCGCTGCCTCTCGCGCCTCGTCCAGCCAGCGATTCAGGTGCGGAGCTTCGGGCTTCGGAGGCTCATACAGCGCCCGCATGGCCCCGCAATAGCTGTGCGCGCAGACGACGATGTGACGCACGCCGAGCACCAGCACGGCGAATTCGATCGCAGCGGCGGTCTCGTTCTGGCTGCCCCCATAGGGAGGGACGACTGCGCCGACATTGCGCACCACGAACAGCTCTCCGGGGTCGGCCTCGGCGAGCAGGTGCGGCAGCACCCGCGAATCGGCGCAGGCGATGAACAGCGACTGCGGATTCTGCCCTTTCTCGACCAGATCCCGGTAGGTTTGCTCGAGCCGTTGAAAATGCTCTTCGCGGAAGCGCGCGACGCGGCGCGCGATCTCGTCGTGGATGGCTAAGCGGGGCATCGGAGGCTTGGCGGGTGAGGGTGGCGCAGCATAGGCCGTGCGGGGGCAGCTGTCAGCCCGCGCCGCGCGCGCGCGGCTGGCGCATCGATCGGGCGAGCAGGCGCACGGCCTCGGGAATCTCCGCGGCATCGATCACGCCGTAGCCGAAGACGAGGCCCGGCGCGGGGTGACCCCTGAGCGCAAACCGCTGCATCGGATCGAGAGCCACGCTCGATTCCCGGGCGCGGTCGATCAGACCCGCGGTGGGAATGGACGGGTCGAGCTCCGCCGAGAGGTGCAGCCCGGCGCCGATGCCAGCGATGCGCACGCCGTCGCCGCAGAACCGCGCGAGGTTTGCTTCCAGGACCTCGCGCCGCTCGCCGTAGATCCGGCGCATCTTGCGCACGTGGCGAGCGAGGTGACCCTCGGCGATGAAAGCGGCGAGGGTGTCCTGCAACATGAGTGGAGCATGCCAGTCCGAGAGCTGCTTGGCCGCAGCGAGCGCGGCGCGCGCCCAGGGAGGGGCGATGACGAAGCCAAGGCGCATCGCCGGGAACAGACTCTTCGAGAAGGTTCCTACGTAGAAGACGCTGCCGTGGCGGTCGAGCGTCTGCAGCGCATCGAGCGGTTTGCCCGCGTAACGGAACTCTCCGTCGTAGTCGTCCTCCACGACGACCGCACCACGCGCCTGCGCAAAGTCGAGCAGCGCCCGCCGGCGCACGAGCGAAAGATGGACACCGAGCGGGAACTGGTGCGACGGTGTCACGAACACGAGCTTCGCTTCGCGCGGCAAGCGATCCACCCGCAACCCCTCCGCATCGACCGGGATCGGCACGATCCGGGCACCGGCGGCTGTGAGCACGTTGCGCAGCGGCACGTAGCCGGGCTCTTCGACGGCGACCGTCGTCTTTCCGGGCGTCACGAGAATCCGCGCCAGCAGATCGAAAGCCTGTTGCGCGCCGGCGGTGACGATGATCTCGTCGGCCGTGCACGCGATCGCGCGAGCGAAGGATATGTGGCCGGCGATGGCTTCGCGCAGCGCGCGTCGCCCCTCCGGCTCGCCATAGCTCGGCTTCGACCGGGAAACCGCGCGCAGGGCCCGCGCCTCGAGGCGGCGCCACACGGCGAACGGGAAGCTCGTCAAATCGGGCAGCCCGACCGCGAAATCGAAGCGACAACCTTGCCGCGTCGCGGTGGGAATCAGCGCGGCGGATCGCCGCCACGCGGCATTGAGTCGCGCATCGCCGCCGGCCGGCGCACGCGATCGCTCGGCCGATGCGGGACGGGACAGGAAGTCCGCGATTACGGTTCCGCCGCGGCCGTGCGCGGAGACATAGCCCTCGGCGAGAAGCTGGTCGTAGGCCGTGACGACCGTATTGCGCGAGAGGCCGAGCGCCGAGGCCAGCTCGCGCGTGGGCGGAAGGCGCAACCCCGGTTGCAGGCGCCCGCCGACGATTGCCGAGCGAAGCTGCTGATGCAACTCGCGCTGCAACCGCCGCGAACCGGCGGCGGGCAGCTGCAGGGCGAGGTCGAGTGCCGGACTTATTGGATCCATAAATATTAAAAGTTATGGTTCTTTTCAGATACCAATCATGCCACGTATCGTCGCTTCCGTCAGCAACCGAATGGAGGTGGAGATGCTTGCGGCACAGGTAGAGTTGAACTCGGGGGTCGATCTCGTCCTGGTGCGCATCCGCGAAGCCGTCGCGCGCGCGGACCCCGGGCCGAGCCTGGCACCGGTCGAACGGACCCAAGTCGCGACGGCGGCGCAAGAGTCGGCGGAGGTCTCGGCATGGCCGGCATTCGTCTGGGGCATCGAGCACGCGCTGTTCGCAGTGACGCTCGCGGTATTCGGCTGCCTGCAAATGCTGGCTTTGCTCGCCTAGGCGCGGCGATGCGGCCGCCGGAGCGGCGGCAGGCGTCCGGCGGAAGGCGGTGCCTCCACGGGGGCGCGACCGGTCATACAATGGCTGCTTCGGGCCCGCGCTCGATGGGCTGCGGCTGCTCGCGCGAGCGGCGCGGTTTATCGCCTCGCCCGTATCGAGGCCGGAGGTCAAGACGCGCACGCTGCTCCTCGTTTTCGCATCGATCCTCCTGCTGGGCGGTGCGACCGTCCAGGCGGAAGAGATCGATCGCGCCCATGCGCTGCGGGAACTGTCCCGGGGCGATGCACCGGCTCGTCGCGACGCGGCGAGCCGACTGGGGGAGATCGGGACGATGGGCGACGCCAAGGCGCTCGTGGCCGCGTTGCACGACGACGACGACGAGACGCGCAGCCGCGCCGAAGATGCGCTCTGGCACATCTGGGCGCGCTCGGGCGATCAGGAGGTGGACCGACTGTACCAGGCTGGAGTCGAGCAGATGACCATGGGCGAGCTGCAGCGAAGCATCGCCACCTTCACCCGGATCATCGAGCTCAAGCCCGCGTTTGCGGAGGGCTGGAACAAGCGGGCCACGCTGTACTTTCTGACCGGAGACCTGCGCAAGTCGCTCGCCGACTGCGACGAGGTCATGAAGCGCAACCCCTACCACTTCGGGGCGCTCGCGGGCTACGCGCAGATCTACACGCGGCTGGAGTACTACGAGCGTGCGCTCGAGTATTCGCGCCGCGCGCTCGCCATCAATCCGAACCTCGACGGAATCAGGCGCAACGTGCCGATTCTCGAGCGACTCGTCGATGATCGGCGCGGCAAGATGATCTAGCCGGATCGCCGGCGCAGCAGTTAAAAAAGCCGCTAAGTATCAATACCTTGGGTCTTCCGGGCAGATGCCGATTGCATATTCGGCATCTTAGTGGGAATATTTCCCACGTCACCGGCGTTAGCTCGCCGGGGACATGCCTTAGTCCACCGAGGAGATCGGAGATGCGAACACATGCATTGATGCAGTTGCTCACGAGCGCGCTCGCGCTCTGCTTGACCCTTGGGATGCCTTCCGCCGCGACCGCGTTCGGATTCATCGGCGGTGGCGGGGGCGGCGGTGGCGCCACCACTTCCGTCACGGGGACGGTTCACACGGTCGACGTGACCAAGAGAAACGTAACGATCAGAACGAGCACCGGGACGAGCGTGAAGCTCTCCGTCGGCAGGACGGCGCTCACGCGCAACGGGGCTCGCGTCCAGCTCAGCGGTCTCGCTCTGAACGACAACGTCACCGCCCAGTACAAGGTGTCGACTCTCTCGGCTACGTCGCTGAGCGCGACCGGACCGGCCGTGGCGACGACGAGCGGCAGGGCCGGCAGCGTCTCGCTTGCGAGCGGAACCATCACGATTGGCGCGCAGAAGTTGCAGACGAACGCAGGCACGAGGATCTCGCGGAACGGGCAGATCGTGGCGCTGCGTCAGGTCACGCTCAAGGACTCGCTCGTCGTGCACACGACCCAAGGGACGAACGTGGCGCTCGACGTCGTGTCCAGCGGGCCGACCGAGGGTGAGGTTCACGGGGTGATCAGTGCGATCTCGGGCAGCAACGTGACCATCACTCCGGACGACGGCACGCCGGACGTGACGTTGGTGGTGGGAACGAGCACGATCATCGAGGTGAACGATGCCTCCGGCACGTTGGCCGACCTGGCGGTAGGCGACGCGGTGGAGGCGCAGTACGACCCGACAACCTTCGCGGCATTCTCGATCGAAGCGAACAGCGAGAGCGAGGACGCCACGGTCGAGGGAACGGTCGCCGCCGTCGACACCACCGCCGGTACGGTCACCATCACGCCGCAAGCCGGCGGCGCCAACATCACGGTGACGGTGAATGCCACGACGGAGATCGACGTCAACGACGACGGCGGCTCGCTGGCGGACATTCAAGTGGGCATGTCCATCAAAGCGGAGTACGACACCGCGAGCTTGCTCGCCTCGCAGATCGAGGCGGGCGGAGACGACGGATCCGACGACGGCGGCTCGAGCGACTGAGACTTGCGCGGCGGCCCGCACGGGCCGCCGCTATTCTGTCCCGAGATAAACGGCCTGCACCTGCGCGTCGGCGCGAACTGCCGCCGGTGGGCCCTGCGCGATGATGCGTCCACGCGCGAGGACGATGACGCGATCAGCGTGATCGAACACGACGTCCATGTCGTGCTCGGTGAACAGCACGGCGATGCGATCGCGACGCGCGAGCTCGGTCACCAGGTGCATGACGCGCTTGCGATCGCCGGCGGTCATACCGGCGGTCGGCTCGTCCATCAACAGCAGTTTCGGAGCGCCCGCCAGTGCGATGGCGAGCTCCATCCGCTTCGCATCGCCGTAGGCGAGCGTTGCACACCCCTGTGCGGCGAGTGCGGCAAGGCCGACCCGGTCGAGAACCGCGTCGGCCTCGGCGGCGCATAGATCGGTTGCACGCGCGGCCAGGCTGTTCTGCCTGCCATCGCGGGCAATCAGACCGAGCTGCACGTTCTCGCGCACGGTCATCGACGGGAACGTCGCGGCCACCTGGAACGTGCGTCCGACGCCGGCGCGAGCGATGGCGCGCGACGGGAGACCGTCGATGCGCCGGCCCAAGAGCGTCACGTTTCCCGCGTCCGGCGCGAGTTGGCCGTCGAGCAGGTTGAAGCAGGTCGTCTTGCCCGCGCCATTGGGGCCGATCATCGCGACCATTTCACCGGCATCGAGCGAGAACGAAACGTCGCGCACGGCCTTCACGCCGCCGAACGATTTCGCGAGCCGGCTCGCTGCCAGCACCGTGGCAGCCGATGCAGGCGCGTGGTCTTTCATCGCCGCACCCGGGCGAGCAGCCACTGGACGCCGCCGCCGATACCCGAAGGGAAGGCGATAACGATGAGCAGGATGGCGGCGCCTAGCCCGGCCCGCCAGTACTCGGTGGCGCGAGCGAGCCAGTCCTGCAGACCGATGAATGCGGCCGCACCGAAGAGCGGGCCGGCGAGCGCGCCGAGACCGCCGAGCAGCACCATCACCAGAGCGTCGATCGAGCGCGGGATGGCGAGCGTCTCGGGCGAGATGCTGCCCTTCGAGAACGCATACAGGGCGCCGGCGAGCCCTGCGAATGCGCCCGCGATCGCGAAGGCCGTCCATTGCGTCGCTCGCACCGCGATGCCGCTCGCCTCGGCGCGCAGCGACGAATCACGTCCCGCACGCAGCGCATAGCCGAACGGCGTGTACGCGATCCAGGCGAGCGCGATCAGCGCTGCTGCGGTCACGCCCAGCGTGAAGTAGAAATACGCCTGCTTGGCCGAGAGCCACGCCGGCGGCCAGATGCCGACCAGGCCGTTCGAGCCGCCGGTCACGCTGTCCCACTGGTAGGCGATCGACCACACGATCTGCGCGAAAGCGAGCGTGAGCATCGCGAGATACACACCCGAGAGGCGCACGCAGAACCAGCCGAAGACGAGCGCTCCGGCGAGCGCGGCAATCCAGCCGATGCCCAGTGCAGCCTCCATCGCCATGCCGTGCTTTGCGGCCAGCGCGGCGGCGTAGGCGCCCAATCCGAAATAGGCCGCGTGCCCGAACGAGGCAAGACCGCCGGTTCCCATCGTGAACTGCAGGCTCGCGGCAAACAGAGCGAAGACGAGCACGTCGATTGCGAGCACGAGGTCGTACTCGTCGCCGAGCAGCGGAAGGAGCGCCGCTGCGCCGATGGCGATCAGCGCGACGACCAGACTGCGCCAGCCGGGCGAGCGCACGAGCGTGCGATGCTCGGCAACCGGTGTTGTCGGAGGCGCCGCGGGCGCGCTGCCAAGCAGGCCGTAGGGCCTTACCGTGAGAACGATTGCCATCACGATGAACTCGGCGACGAGCGTGAGCTTGGGAAAGGCGATGGTGATGCCGACGATCTCCACTTGCCCGAGGCCGATGCAGACGGCTTTCACGAGGCCGATCACCAGCGCCGCGACGAATGCGCCGGGAATCGAGCCCAGCCCGCCAACCACCGTGACCACGAAAGCCTCCGCGATCACGGATAGATCCATGCCGAGGTTGGCCGACTCGCGCGGCAGCTGCAGCGCTCCGGCGAGGCCGGCGAGCGCGGCGCCGACGAAGAAGACGCTCGAGATGAGCCACGCTTGATCGATGCCCAGCGCCTGGGCCATCTCGCGGTTTTCGCTCGCGGCGCGCACCAGCATCCCCCAGCGCGTGCGCTTGAGCAGCAGCCAGAGCGCGAGCAGGACCACCGGCCCGACCACGATCAGCAGCGCGTCGTATTGCGGGAGCACCCGTCCGCCGAGCTCGATCGCGCCGGCGAGGCCCGGCGCGCGCTCTCCGAGCAGATCTTCGGGTCCCCAGAGAGCCAGTGCCGCGTCCTTGACGATCAGCACGACGCCGAAGGTTGCGATGAGCTGCAGCAGCTCCGGCGCGCGGTAGATGCGCCGCAGCAGCAATACCTCGATCGCGGCGCCGATAACCCCGACCGCGAGCGCCGCGACGAGCACGGCGAGCCAGTAGCCCGGGATCGTGGCGCCGAGGCGGGCGATCGCGCTGTAGGCGAGATACGCGCCCACCATGTAGAGCGAGCCGTGCGCGAAATTGACGATGCGGCTGACGCCGAAGATGAGCGACAGGCCGGCCGCGACCAGAAAAAGAGACGAGGCGCTCGCGAGGCCGTTGACGAGCTGGACGAGCAGCGAGGACAAGGTCACGGGATGAGCCGTCTTCGGGCTCTGCCCCGGAGCAACACGACGCGGGCGAGCGCGAACCTAGTTCGCAGGCCGGTGGGCGCGGACCCAGTCGTCTGCAGGCAGGTAGTCCGCACCGGGGGCATACTTCCAGTCGATCATGACGCCCTTGCCATCCTTGATCCCGATGCGGCCGACGTAGGCCCCCATCGTGGATTGGTGATCGAGGCTGCGAAACGTCACCTTTCCGAAGGGCGTCTCGACCACGAGACCGGCCATCGCCGCGACGAGCTTCTCCGTGTCGGTCGAACGCGCCTTGCGGATCGCGGCGGCGGCCGCCATGACGGCGCTGTAACCGACGACGGATCCCTGCCGCGGGTAATCGTTGTACTTCGCCTGATAGGCGTCGAGAAAGCGGCGGTGCTCGGGCGTGTCGATCGCCGACCACGGATAGCCCGTCACGTACCAGCCGACCGGCGCCTCACCTTTCAGCGGATCGAGGTACTCCGGCTCGCCACCGAGCAGATTGAACACGGGCCGATCCCTGAACAGGCCCCGCAGCTCGCCTTCGCGCACGAACTTGGCGAGGTCCGTGGCAAAGAGCGACGAGAAGATCGCGTCTGGCTTGGCGTCAAGCATCGCCTGCACGACAGGGCCAGCGTCGATCTTGCCGAGCGGCACGGCGAATTCGACGAACTCGATGCCAGCGGCCTGCGAAGCGATCATCTGCTGCTTGAAGGCCGCGGTCGCGGACGTACCGTACTCGTAGTTCGGATACACGATGGCCCAGCGCTTCTTGTTGAGCTTCGCCGCCGCCGGCACCAGCATCGCAGTCTGCATGTACGTCGAAGGCCGGAGGCGGAAGGTGTAGCGGTTGCCGTCGTCCCACACGAGCTTGTCGCTGAGCGGTTCGGAGGCGATGAACAGGACCTTGCGCCGATTCGCGTAATCCGCCACGGCGAGACCGACCGCGGAGGAGAAAGTCCCCATCAGCAGATCGACCTTCTCCCGGGTCACGAGCTCCTCGGCGACTCGCACGGCATCGCCGGGGTTGCCGTTGTCGTCGCGCACGACCAGCTCGAGCGGGCGCCCGAGGACGCCGCCGCTGCGATTGATCTCATCGACTGCGAGCTCCATGCCCTTCCTGTACGGCTCGAGAAAGGCGGGGAAGGTCTTGTAGCCGTTGAGCTCTCCGAGCTTGATCGGCTGCGCGGCGTGCGCCGCGCCCGCGAGCGACGCTGCGGCGAGCGCCAGCCCGAAAAGCCTGCAAAACGCGTTCATGGCGGCTCCTGCTAGGCGCGCAAACGCATGCGGCGTGGAATGCCGGCGGCTTGCGCGCACAGCGATCATAGCCGCGCCGGCCCGGGTTCGGGAAGCGGCGCTCCGAGCGACCGGCGCTCTTCTTCTATGCATATTCGAGCAAGAAGCTGTGTCGGACCGCGTGGGGACGCTAAAATTGCGAGTTTACTCACTGCAGCGACACGGGATTTCCCCAGATGTTCGAGCTCGGCTTCGGGTTCAGCTTCCTCGACCTCTATTCGGGTGCCGGGCTGCGGCGCCTGGACGTCGCATTCTGCCGCTGGCTAGCAGAGTCAGATGCTGCGCTCGCGACGCGACTTGCCGCGGCGCGCGCCGACCCGGGAGCGCTCGACCGGCGAGGCGAATCCGAGCTGCTGATCGCGGTCGCTCCGCTGCTCGAGGACTGGCTCGCGCGGCTGTTCGGCATCGGGCGCGAGGTCGCCGCGCTCCAGGCGGCGCAGCACGAGCTCGCGCCGCTCTACGCTTGCAAGCGCCAGGTCGTGCAGCGCAAGGCGATGAACAAGT
>DASVFM010000042.1:0-9007 GCA_036380055.1 Casimicrobiaceae bacterium | reverse complement strand
AGTGATCTGTTCGAGGTGGCCAATCCTGCAACCCCGCTCGCGGAGCGCCTGCGGCCGAAGGCGATCGCCCAATTCGTTGGCCAGCGACATCTCCTGGATCCCGGCAAGCCGCTCGAGGTTGCCTTCAGCTCGCGCAAGCCGCACTCGATGATTCTGTGGGGGCCGCCGGGCTCGGGGAAGACGACCCTTGCGCGGCTCATGGCGGATGCTTTCAACGCGGATTTCATCGCCATTTCTGCAGTCCTTGCGGGGGTAAAGGACATTCGCGATGCGGTGGCTCATGCCGAAGCGGCGCTCGCCCAGTCCGGACGGCACACGATTCTCTTCGTCGACGAGGTGCATCGCTTCAACAAAGCGCAACAGGACGCCTTCCTGCCCTTCGTCGAGCGAGGGCTCGTGACTTTCATCGGAGCGACGACCGAGAACCCTTCCTTCGAAGTGAACAGCGCATTGCTCTCCCGTGCCGCGGTCTACGTGCTCGACGCGCTAAAAGCTGACGAGCTTGCCGTCCTGCTCGAGCGCGCGCATCAGGCTGCGATGCCCGAGGCGACGTTCTCCGTGGAAGCGCGCGAGGCGATCGTCGGCTATGCGGACGGCGATGGCCGCCGGCTCATCAACCTGGTCGAGCAGCTGGCCACCGCGGCCGCCGAAGCGGGCAAGCGCTCCATCGATCTCGCGTTCGTGGAGGCGACCATCACGCGCAGCCTGCGCCGCTTCGACAAGGGCGGCGAGGCCTTCTACGATCAGATCTCTGCTCTGCACAAGTCGGTGCGCGGCTCGGACCCCGACGCGAGCCTGTACTGGCTGTGCCGGATGCTCGACGGGGGCGCCGACCCGCTCTACGTCGGGCGGCGGATGATCCGCATGGCAACCGAGGACATCGGGCTCGCCGATCCGCGCGCGTTGCGCATCACGCTCGATGCAGTCGAGACCTACGAGCGGCTCGGTATGCCCGAGGGCGAGCTCGCGTTGGCCGAAGCGGTGATCTATCTCGCCTGCGCCCCGAAAAGCAACGCCGTGTACGTGGCCTACGGCGAGGCACGCGCCTTCATCGTCGAGGACGGTTCGCGCCCAGTGCCGCTGCACATCCGCAACGCGCCGACTCGGCTCATGAAGAAACTCGGCTACGGCAAGGGCTATCGCTACGCCCACGACGAGGCGGACGCGTACGCTGCCGGCGAGCGCTATCTCCCGGATGGCATGCCGCAGGTCGAGTGGTATCGGCCCACTGATCGGGGCCAGGAAGCGAGGATCGCGGAAAAGCTAGCGGAGCTGCGCGCGCGCGATGGCCAACTGCGCGGCAAGAAAGACGGCAAGCCGTAGTCAGCGTCGGCTTCAGCGCGAAGGAAGCTCGCGAAGCCTCTGGTAAGATCGCTTCATGCTGGATATGCAGCTGCTGCGGAACGACCTGTCGGCGGTCGCAGAACGCCTCGCGACTCGAGGCTACGTTCTCGACACGGCGAAGTTCGAGCGGGCGGAGAGCGAGCGGCGTGCGATCCAGACGCGCACGCAGGAGCTGCAGGCCAGGCGCAACGCACTGTCCAAGCAGATCGGCACCGCCAAGGGCAGGGGCGAAGACGCGGCAACCTTGCTCGCCTCCGTCGCCGGTATTGGCGAAGAAGTCGCGGCGTACGAGCGTCAACTTGCCGACATCCAGGTGGGGTTGCGCGACTGGCAGCTGGCGATGCCGAATCTCCCGCACCCGAGCGTTCCCGTCGGGCGCTCCGAGGCGGACAATGTCGAGACGCGACGCTGGGGCACCCCGCGCAGTTTTTCCTTCCCCGTTCGCGATCACGTCGATATCGGCGCCGCCGTCGGCGGGCTCGAGTTCGAGACTTCCGCGAAGCTTGCCGGCGCCCGGTTCTATACGCTGCGCGGCGCAGTGGCGCGACTGCACCGCGCGTTGGCGCAGCTGATGCTCGACGTGCACACATCCGAGCATGCGTACACCGAATGCTACCCGCCATACATCGTCAATGCGGCGACGCTGACGGGCACAGGGCAGCTCCCTAAATTCGAGGACGAGCTGTTTTGGGTGACCAAGGGTGGCGCGCCCGAAGAGGCGCGCATGTATCTCGTGCCGACCGCGGAAGTGGCGCTCACCAACTTTGTCCGCGACGAGATCGTGCCGGGCGATGCGCTGCCGCTCAAGCTGACGGCGCACACGCCGTGCTTCCGCTCGGAGGCGGGGAGCTATGGCAAGGACACACGCGGGATGATCCGCGTGCACCAGTTCGACAAGGTGGAGCTCGTGCAGATCGTCCGGCCGGAGACCTCCTACGACGCGCTGGAACAGATGATCGGACACGCCGAGCGCGTGCTGCAGAAGCTCGAGCTGCCGTATCGCATCCTCGCCCTGTGCACGGCCGATATCAGCTTCGCCTCCGCCAAGACCTATGACCTCGAGGTCTGGCTGCCGGGACAGCAGAAGTATCGGGAGATCTCATCCTGCTCGAACTGCGAGGCGTTCCAGGCGCGGCGCATGCAGGCCCGATTTCGCAATGCTCAAGGCAAGCCCGAGCTCGTCCACACGCTCAACGGCTCCGGGGTCGCCGTTGGCCGGGCCCTCGTCGCCGTAATGGAGAATTACCAGCGTGCCGACGGCGGAATCGACGTTCCCGCCGCGCTGCAGCCCTACATGAACGGCCTCAAGAGCATCGACCCGCTCGGCTGACGGACCGGCGCTTCGCGCCTACTGCGGGACCCTCAGCCGGATGCCGTAGTACGGATTCTGCAGGCGCAACAGGACGTCGTAGTAGGCACGCACCGTTTCCACGAACACAACGGCCTGCCCTCCGCGCGCGAAGCCCAACTTGGTCACATCCACGCTGTCGGGTTGTGCCAGCACGGGCAGCGTCTTCTTGATGTCGCTCCAGGAGTCGGGATTGAGCTTGCGCCTTGCCGCCAGCACCCTTGCATCCTCGAGGTGCCCGATCCCGATATTGAACGCAGCCAGTGCGAGCCAGGTGCGGTCGGGCTCGCGGATGCGCTCCGGCAGCGAGCGCTTGAGGTCGGCGAGATAGCGGGCCCCGGCGAAGACGCTCTGCCGCGCGTCGAGGCGATCGGCCACCCGCATGCGCTTCGCCGTCTCTTCAGTGAGCATCATCATGCCGCGGACGTTCGTCGCGCTCGTGGCTGCGGGGTCCCAATGCGATTCCTGGTAGGCGACCGCCGCGATCAGTCGCCAGTCGATGCCCGTTTCCTGCTGCGCCTGGTGGAACAGCGTGCTGAACGCCGGCAGGACGCTGCGCATGCGCTCCTGGAAGATGGCGGCGTCGATGCGCTCGACGCGTTGCGCGTATCCGAAGTAGCGGTCGATCAGTCGCTGCAGAGTGCCATCCTTGCGGATGCCGTCGAAGAAACGGTCGATCAGATCGCGCAGGGCGGCCTGCGTCGACGGCAGCACCCAGACCAGGTCCCGCTTCGGCCCGACGGCAAACGCGGTCTCGACATTGAGGAATACGTTGCGTGCGACGACGGCTTCGTTCGAGCCGACGATGGCGTAGCTCAATGTTCCCTCTTCGACTTGCTCGATCAGGTCGCCCGCTGCCGCGAGCGTGAGCGGAGCCCAATGCACCTGCGGGTGCTCGGCGCGCACCTTGCCAATGACGTCCTCGAGCCCGATGCCGTTCACCATGCCGACGGTTTCGCCGGCGAGGTCTGTCCAGGATTCGGGCTTGAACCCATCGGTGTTGTACACGAGCACGGGCTCGACCGCGTAGTATCCCGTCGTGTAGACGAGCCCGGCGCCGGGACTGTCTATCGCGCGCTCGGAGCGCAACAATCCGCCGGCGGCGATGTCGGCGCCACCGCGCGCAGGGTCCGACAGCGCCTGCGTTGGGCTGTCCGAGGCGATGACTCGCAGCGTGAGGCCGTGCTCCTTCGCGAACAAAGCGGCGAGATCTCGATCGAGGCCGGCGGGCTCGCCGTCCGCATTCAGGAACCAGGTCGTCGGCCCGGGCCGAATCGCGACGACGAGCTCCTGCGGCGACTTGTGCTGCTGCTGCGCCTGCTCCGGCCCGCAGGCGGGCAGTGCGACAAGGGCGATCCACAGGAAGAGTCTCTTCGACAATCTGGCCCCGATGGATGATGCGCCGACTGCGATTATAGCGGCGCCACGCGAGGCCCTTTGATCCGGGCACGCAACATGCACTCGGCTTGCCGCAGCTGCGCGGTTCGCCGATAATAACCGGGCACGTGCGTTCGCACTGCAACGATCAACGGCGGGCCGCCCCGCATTGCATGGTGGTGAACCTGGTCAGGTCCGGAAGGAAGCAGCCATAGCCAATCTCCGCAAGTGCCGGGGGTACGGCTCGCCTCCCGCTTTAAAACGGATGTTGTCTCGATGAGTTACCAGGCCCTCGCCCGCAAGTGGCGCCCGAAGACCTTTGCCGAGCTCTCGGGGCAGGAGCACGTCGTGCGCGCTCTGTCCAACGCGCTCGAGCGCGGCAGGCTGCATCACGCCTACCTCCTCACCGGCACCCGCGGCGTCGGCAAGACGACGATCGCGCGCATCCTCGCCAAGAGCCTGAACTGCGTGAAGGGCGTCACCGCGACGCCGTGCGGCGTGTGCGCCGCGTGCGTCGACATCGATGCGGGACGCTTCGTCGATCTGCTCGAGCTCGACGCGGCGTCGAACACGGGTATCGACAACATGCGCGAGATTCTCGACAACGCGCGCTATGCACCGACGGTCGGCCGCTACAAGGTGTATCTGATCGACGAAGTGCACATGCTCTCCAGGGCGGCCTTCAACTCGATGCTCAAGACGCTTGAAGAGCCGCCGGAGCACGTCAAGTTCGTGTTGGCGACCACCGATCCGCAGAAGATCCCGGTTACCGTGCTCTCGCGCTGCCTGCAATTCAATCTCAAGCTCTTGCCACCGCAGACGATCGCGGCTCGGCTCGGCGAGATCCTGCGCGCGGAATCGATCGCGGCCGACGAGTCTGCCGTGGCGTTGATCGCGCGCGTTGCGCACGGTTCGATGCGCGACGCTCTTTCCGTCCTCGATCAGGCGATCGCCTACGGCGCGGGCGAGGTGCGCGAGCCCGCGGTGCGCGCGATGCTCGGCGCCGTGGATGGGGAATACAGCTATCGAATCGCCGACGCGTTGCTCGCTGCCGACGGCCCGGCACTGATCGAGGAGGCGCGGGCCCTGAGCGAGCGCGGGGTGTCGCTGCCTTCCGCGCTCGATGATCTCGCACAGCTCTTCCATCGCATTGCGCTCGCCCAGACGGTGCCTGCAGGCGCAGAAGCGCTCGCGGATGCGCAGCGGATCGCCGGGTATGCGCGCTCCTTCGCGCCGGAAGCAGTTCAGCTCGCCTATCAGATCTGCATTCAGGGGCGGGAGGACCTCGCACTCGCCCCCGACGAGCGTACGGGCTTCACCATGACGCTGCTGCGGCTCCTTGCTTTCGAGCCGACGGATGGATCGCAAGGAGAGTCGACCACGGCGGACCGTGCAGGCGAACGTAGCGCTGCACCGGCTGCTTCGAGGGCAGAGCAGCCCGCGCCAACCACATCGGAGGAGGGGCCGAGCGGGCGCCGGCGCGGGGTTCCCGAACCCGCCGAATGGCCAGGATTTGTTGCCTCGCTGAATCTCTCCGGGATCGCGCTGCAGCTTGCCGCTCAGACGGAGCTCAAGGCGGTCGCCGGCAACGAGTTGACGCTGTCGGTCCCCGAGGCGGTACGCCATCTCACAGACAAGCCGTACGCGGACAAGCTCAAGGCGTCGCTCGAGCAGGCGGTCGGGGGCCGGATCCGCCTTCGCTTCGAGATCGGTCCGACCAGCACGCAGACGCTTTCGGCGCAGGAGAAGCGTGAGCGCGACGCGCTGCAGGCAAAGACCGAGGCCGCCTTTCGCGACGATCCGTTCGTGCAGGACGTGCTGACGCGGTTCGATGCGCGCATCAAGCCGGATTCCATCAAGCCCCTCTGAGAGACCCCTGTGAACATGATGAAGAACCAGCTCGCCGGATTGATGAAGCAGGCGCAGGCGATGCAGGAGAACATGAAGAAGGCGCAGGAGGCGATCGCGGCGCTGGAGGTCGAGGGCCAGGCGGGGGCAGGGCTGGTCAAGGTCGTGATGACCGGACGCCACGACGTCAAGCGCGTGTCGATCGATCCGACGCTACTCAGCGAGGACAAGGAGATGCTCGAGGATTTGGTTGCCGCGGCGCTCAACGACGCCGTGCGCAAAGTCGAAGCGGCGGCGCAGGAGAAAATGGCAGGCGTGGCAGGCGGGGTGGGCCTGCCGCCCGGCTTCAAGCTGCCCTTCTGATCGGCGCGCGGATGGAGCCGCTCGGCAGCCTCGAAGAATTGTCGCAGGCGCTGCGTTGTCTGCCCGGCGTCGGCCCGAAGGCGGCGCAGCGGATGGCGCTGCACCTGCTGCAGCGCGATCGCGAAGGCGCAGCGCGGCTCGCTCGTGCACTGGAAGCGGCTGCGCGCGCGGTGCGCCATTGCGAGCGCTGCAACACACTCACCGAAGGCGAGCTGTGCACCCTCTGCCGCTCGCCGAAGCGCGACGCGTCCATGCTGTGCGTGGTGGAAACGCCGGCCGACCTGCTGATGGTCGAGCACACGCAGGCCTACTCGGGATTGTATTTCGTGCTGATGGGACGCTTGTCTCCTCTCGACGGAGTCGGTCCCAAGGAAATCGCCCTCGACCGGCTGCTCAAGCGTGCGCAGGACGGTGTCGTGCGGGAAGTGGTGCTCGCGACCAACTTCACCAACGAGGGAGAAGCGACCGCGCATTACATCGGCGAGCTGCTATCCGCGCGCGGCCTCACCGTCACCCGACTGGCGCGCGGGGTCCCGGTCGGTGGGGAGCTCGAGTATGTCGACAGCGGCACCCTCGCGCAGGCTCTGCGAGAGCGTAGAGCCCTATCCGCATAGGTCCGATCTCCGCGCGCGCAGGAGCCGTGCGGGAAAATTGCGGTCGTGCGCTTCTCGCGCGCCTTACGATTTGCTGACGAATTTCTCCTCCGACCGCGTGCTACATTCCGCCGGGCAATGATCTGAACACGCGCATCGCGCGACGATTCTCGCCGCAGCGAGCGACAAGGGGGAGACATGTATCAGCAGAACTACGACCCGGCAGGGAATGTTCTTCTTTCGACCATTCTCGCGGCCATCCCGATCTTGACGCTTCTGTACTTCATCGCTCTGCACCCGCACCGCGACGAGCATGGCGTGCGTCACCTCGGGATCTCGGCTCCCTACGCCGCGTTTTTCGGCGTGATCGCCGCGTTCATCATCTCCTGCGTTGTGTTCAGCATGCCGTTTGTGTCTGCTGCTTCCGCATTCGGGCTGGGAGTGCTGTCCGGGTTCCTGGGCATCATCTGGATCGTGCTCGCTGCGATGTTCCTTTATACGATGACCGTCGTGACGGGGAAGTTCGAGATCGTCAAGGAGTCGATCGTTCACATCTCTTTCGATCGGCGGCTGCAATGTGTCCTGATCGCCTTCTCGTTTGGAGCGATCATCGAGGGCACGTCGGGGTTCGGTACGCCGGTGGCCATCGCCGGCGCGGTAATGGTTGGCCTGGGCTTCCGGCCGTTTCAGTCCGCGGTGCTCAATCTGCTCGCAAACACCGCGCCTGTAGCCTGGGGAGCCATCGGAACGCCGATCGTGACCCTCGCGGCGGTCAGCGGCCTCGATCAGGTAACGCTGTCGGCGATGGCGGGACGGCAATTGCCATTCGTTTCGATCCTCGTGCCGTTTTGGCTGGTGGCAGCGTTCGTCAAGATGGAAGGGGGAAGCTGGAAGGAGGTCTTCGAGGCGTGGCCTGCCGCGCTCGTCGCCGGCGGCTCCTTCGCCGCGATGCAGTGGTTCGCTTCGGCCAGCCCGGAATTCCATTTGATGACTGACGTTGTGTCCGGTGTCTTCTCGGTGATCTGCACGGCCCTGTTTGTGCGTTTCGTGTGGCACCCGAAGACGCGCTTTCTTCTTCGCTCGGAGCGCGAAGCGCCGTCCCGCGCGGGCAAGGGCACCGACACGGCGACCGCGGGAGCTGCCGAATGGAAGTACAAGTACAGCGTCGGGCAGACAATCCATGCCTGGTTCCCTTGGGTGATCCTCATCGCTTGCTGCGCACTCTGGGGCTGGCCGGCGTTCAAGACTTTCCTGAACGGCCTGTTCTCGAACATCAAGTTCGCCACCACGCTGCTCGGCTCGCCGTTCGCCGGGACCCTGTCGCTACCTGTATGGGACATGCCGGCGCTCCACAATCTAGTGCAGAGGATGCCGCCCGTCGCGCCGAGCAGTGCCAAGCCCGAAGTCGCCCGATTCGCCATCAACTGGCTGTCGGCCGCCGGCACGGGCGTGTTTGTGGCGGCACTCCTTTCCGGCCTCGTCCTCGGACTTTCGGCGAGTCAGTGGAGGGAAGCATTCGTTCAGACCGCGCGGCGCATGAAGAACCCGGTGCTCGTCATCGGTCAGGTCCTCGGCCTCGGATTCCTGACTCGCTATGCGGGAACGGACGCCGTGCTGGGCCTCGCCTTCACAGGCGCGGGGGTGCTATATCCGTTCTTCGCCGCGTACCTCGGTTGGCTCGGCGTGTTCCTTACGGGTTCGGATACCGCGTCCAACGCGCTCTTCGGTAGCCTGCAGCGGATCACAGCGCAGCAGCTGCACCTCAACGAGATCCTGATCGTCGCCACCAACTCGACGGGCGGCGTGATGGGCAAGATGATCGATGCGCAATCGATCATGGTCGCGTGTGCCGCGTGTTACGACGACCCCAAGGAACGAACGTATGCGCTCGGTCCGATCTTTCGATGGGTGTTCTGGTTCTCGATTGCCGGCGCGGCGATCATCGGGGTCATCGCGTTGCTCCAGGCTTACGTCTTCACGGGCGTGATCCCGGTGCCTCCACCGAAATGATTGGTCAGTAATCAAAGGATGTTCCGGGGGCGTCGCGCCCACGGTTTACGGTCGCGTGCAGTGGTTCTGGCGCTCGCCTAGTCGTCGCGCAGGGAGCGCGGCCAACTCCGGTCCTCCTCGCGGG
>DASVFM010000041.1:0-8380 GCA_036380055.1 Casimicrobiaceae bacterium | reverse complement strand
CGCGGCGAGGGGACTGAAGTTGTTCTCGCGGCCCGGTTGGTTTCGCACCGTGGCCGCGATGGTACTACAGCTTCTCTAGACCTTGCTCGCGAGACGCGTGCCGCGCCAGGTCTGGCTCGCCGGCCTGGGTGCCGCCGTGGTCACACGCGACTGGGCGCGCAACGAGGCTGGCCAGGCGTTCCGCGCGCTGGTTCGCGAAGGCTCGACGGTCGAGTCGCGCGCGATGCGGGTGATTGGGACGCAGATCAATACCTCGATCGCGATGACCCGGCATGCGCTCAACAAGAGCAGAAACACGACGCTCGCCGCCGTCAATGGCCTCGTCGACTCCGCCGTCGCCATGTTGCCCAGGCTCCGCGTCGCAGTTGCGGCGAACGCGCCGGCGCCAGTGAAGGCCAAGGCTGCGAAGCGGCGCGTCGCACGCAAGTCGAGGCGCGGCAAGCGTCTCGCGAGCAAGGTCTAGAGAAGCTGTAGTACCATCGCGGCCACGGTGCGAAACCAACCGGGCCGCGAGAACAACTTAAGTTCCCTCGCCGCGAGCCGCTCGATGGCAGCCGCGCGCCTGCGCCGGCGGTCGAACGGCGACGTCGGTCGTTCGGGGCGGAGTGCCCGCCCGCGCATCGGCCTCGCTCTGGCCGGCGGCGGGCCGCTCGGCGCGATCTACGAAGTCGGCGCGCTGCTCGCGCTTGCCGAATCGCTTCAGGGCATCGATTTCAACGAGCTCTATGTCTACGTGGGCGTTTCCTCGGGCGGCTTCGTCGCTGCCGGGCTCGCGAACGGGATCTCGCCGGCGCAGATGTACCAGCTGTTCATCGCCGGGGATCGCCACGCGGCGCTTTCGCCTGCGCTGTTCCTGCGGCCGGCCATCGGCGAATTCTCGCGCCGCGCATTGTCGATCCCCGGTCTTTTCGCCTCGGCTGCATTGAGCTTCCTTAAGCATCCGCTCCGCCGGGGAGCGCTGTCGTCCTTCGCCGCCCTCGGCCGCGCCGTGCCGACCGGGCTCTTTGATCAGCACGCGATCCACGGCTTCCTCGTGCGTCTGTTCGGAAGCAGCGGGCGCAGCAACGATTTCCGGCGGCTGCGACACAAGCTCTTCCTGGTCGCGACCAATCTCGACACCGGAGCGGCTGTCACCTTCGGCAAGCCCGGGTTCGATCATGTCCCGATCGAGCGTGCGATCGCCGCATCCGCGGCGCTGCCAGGGCTTTTCCCTCCGGTCGAGATCGACGGCGAGCATTACGTCGACGGCGCGCTCAACAAGACGCTGCACGCCTCGGTCGCCCTAGATCAGGGCGTGGACCTTCTGCTTTGCGTCAATCCGCTCGTGCCTTTCGACGCGACGGCCGCAGCGCAGCGCCGCCCGCTCACCGTCAGCAAGCTCGACCACGGTGGCCTGCCGCTCGTCCTCGCGCAGACTTTCCGCGCGATCATTCACTCGCGCATGAAGGTAGGGATGGAGAAGTACCGCCGCCAATATCCCGGCGCGGACATCCTCCTTTTCGAACCCGATCGCGAGGACGCCGACATGTTCTTCGCCAACATCTTCAGCTACACACACCGTGCGCGGCTGTGCGAAACCGCGTACAAGAACACGCGATCCCGGCTGCTTGCACAGCGCGAAACACTCGAGCCGCTGCTCGAGCGCCACGGCATCGGGCTAAACATCGCCCGGCTGAGCGAGCCACAGCGCCCGATCCGTGCCGCGCTCACCGATCCGCGCCCGCTCTTCCTCGGACCGCCGAGCGTAAAGGCAACGGCGCAGGCACTCGACGGGGTGCTGGACGCGCTGGCCGAGTGGCTGCACACCAATCGCCAGGGCCATTCCGCCGTCCGAACGGCGACGACTTCGCGCCAATCCGCGTTGCAGAACTGATCCATCCATGGCGGAGCGCAAGCGCCCCCGCCGCACACGTGAGCGCATTCTCGAAACCGCGCTCGCGTTGTTCAACCGCTTCGGCGAGCCCAACATCACGACCGCCGACATCGCCGACGAGATGGGGATCAGCCCGGGGAACCTCTACTACCACTTTCGCAGCAAGGACGAGATCATCGCCGAACTCTTCGCGGCCTTCGAGCGGCGGCTTGACGATGCGCTCACGGTCCCGGATCGACGCCCGGTCTCGGTCGAAGACCTGTGGCTGCTCCTGCACCTGCTGTTCGAAGCCATGCTGGATCATCGCTTCGTCTTCCGCGACCTCGACGAGATACTCTCCCGCAACCGCACGCTTGCTTCGCGCTTCGCGCTGCTGATGCGCCGCGGCACGCGCAGCGTGATAGAGTTGTGTCGTGGCCTCGTGGCCGCCGGCGCGATGCGCGCAACGGAGCGGGAAATCGAAGCGCTCGCCGAAAACATCGCGCTCGTGGCGACGTACTGGATCTCGTACCAGCAGACGCGTACCGGCGGCCAGGCGGGTGCTGTGGTGAGCCTCGATCGGGCGGCATACCAAGTGCTTGCGCTCGTCGCGCCGTTCCTGCGCGGCGACGCGCGCGCCCTCGTCGAGAGGCTGGGGGCCGAGTACCTCTGAGAAGAAGATTGGAGGAGCCGCCATGGCGAAGAAATGGGCTAAGTTTCCACACGCCGACAAGGCGTATCTCTACGACGGTGCGTCGTTGAAGCAGCACTGGGCCCGCCTGCATCGGGGCGATGCCGAGCCCTTCCCGAAAGACGCGAGCGCGGTGGAAGCTTGGCGCCTCTACCACGCCGGCGACTTCGAGCACGCGGTCGAGACGGGCACCGCGGCGGGCGGCGCGGCGATGAATGCAGCGATCAAGGCCCAGGCCATCTATGCGAACTACCTCGAGAAGCAGGAGAAGGCCAAGCTCGCCCTGTTCGAGGAGGCGGCCGAATGGGCAAGCGAACGGCGCTCCGCCGCGCCCAAGGATGCGAACGCGCACTATCTCTATGCCTATGCGCTGGGCCGCTACAGTCAGGGAATCTCGGTCGCCAAGGCGCTCGCACAGGGTTTTGGCGGCAAGGTGAAGGATGCGCTCACGGCGGCGCTCAAGCTCGCACCCTCGCACGCCGACGCGCACACCGCCTTCGGAGCCTACCAGGCGGAAGTGATCAACAAGGTCGGCGGCCTTGTCGCGGGCATGACCTACGGGGCGAAGAAGGAGTCAGCGCTGGAGCACTATCAGAAGGCGCTCAAGCTCAACCCCGATTCGGCGATCGCGCGCATCGAGTATGCGAACGGACTTATCCTTCTCTTCGGCAAGGAGAAGCTCGACGAGGCGACGAAGCTCTACGAGCAGGCCGCCAAGTGCAAGCCGGTCGACGCGATGGAGCGGCTCGACGTCGAGCTCGCAAAAGAAGAGCTTTCGTAGTCGGCAATACACTCGACCCGCTTCGCGGCAGCGCTCACGCCGTCGCGGCGACTTGTTGCATTTCCTCGGCCGTCGGCGGCGTCTCCCACGGCCACGGCGCCATCAGCGTTGCGAGCACGAGCTTCTCGAACTCGGGCGCGAAGCGATCGATCACCCGCTCCGGGTCCGGACAGAGTCTGCGGTCGGTGATCAGGCCGAATTGCACCCCGCCGGCGTAGGTGATGATCGACACGCCCATGCCGATGTTGCCCGATTGCGGCACCCAGAACATGAGCCGTTCCATCCGCGCGCCGGCGAAATAGAGCGGCTGCTGCGGGCCGGGGACGTTGGTCATCACCGCCGTCGCGTTCCTGGCGAGCATGGCCAGCAGCTGCTCCTGCAAGACCTGCGGGCCGGCGCCCATCGCAGCGAGTATGCCGAGCGCGATAACCGGTTGATACGAGCCCTTGAGCGCCTGCATGTTGGCGCGCACGGCATAGAGGCGCGCGACGGGGTTTTCGATACCGATCGGTAGGTCGAGAAACACCAGGCCGAACTGGTTCCCGAGACGATAGGTCTTCTCCGGCGGGCGCAGATTGACGGGCACCAGCGCCCGCATCATCACCCCGTCCACGCTTTCGCCGCGTCGCACGAGGTAAGCGCGAAGCGCGCCCGCGACCGAGGCGAGCAGCACATCGTTGACCGAGCAGCCTAACGCTTTGCCGATTGCCTTCACATCGCCAAGCGCAATCGGCTTTGCCCAGGCTACGCGCTTGGCGATTCCTGGAGCGCCCTTGAATCGCGTCGCGGAGTCCTCGCTCATCAGCGCGAGCTTCGCGATTTCTCCGGCGAGCGCCCCGCCCTGCTGGGCGAGCGCGATCGCCTGTGCCGGATCGCGCAACAACTCGCCGCCTTTAGCGAGGAGTGTAGAACCCGCGCTCGAAGCCATCTTGAGCACACCGGTGAGCGGCGCGAGCAGCTGCGTCAGCGGATCCTCCTCGCTGTCGCTCCGGCCGCGCGGAGGCGTCGGCGCCGAGCCCGGCTCCACACCATCGCGGTCAGCATCGGTCATCGAGAGCAGCACCTGGATGAGTGCGATTCCGTCCGCGTAGCAATGGTGAATGCGCAGGATAAGTGCGCTGCCGCGCCTGTAATTCGGCACAAGATGGAATTGCCACAGTGGATGGCGGTGATCGAGCGGCTCACTCACGAGTCTGCTCACGAGCGCCTCCAGCTCCTCGTCTCCCCCACCGGCCGGCAGCGTGGCGCGCACGACGTGGCGAGCGAGATCGAAGCTCTCATCGGTGCGCCACTCATAACCCGCGGCCGCGGGGACCGGCCGCTGGCGGAAGCGCGCGAAGCGAAGGAAGCGTTTGGCGATCGTCGAGCGCAGCCGCGTGATCGGCACGCGCTCGTCGAGAACGAGCACCCCGCAGATCACCATGAGGTTGCTCGGCCGGTCCATGCGCAGCCAAGCGACATCGACACTGGACATGCTTTCGCGCTTGGCGGACATGGACGACCGAGGATTGCGGGCGGCTCGCGGGTCGCGCTAAAGTAGCATAGAAGCGGGAGCACCCGAAACGCAGCCGGACGCTGCGCCGTTTTGCTCGAGGAGGAGCCGATGGCCGCCGCATCGAAGGATCTGAAAGCGAAATTCGAGGCCGCCGCAGCGGCCGCGAAGCAGACAAAGAAGCGCCCGGACAATGCGACGCTGCTGAAGCTCTATTCGTACTACAAGCAGGCAACCGAAGGCGACGTCAAGGGCGAGCGCCCGGGCGGCTTTGATTTCGTCGGCGGCGCGAAGTACGACGCATGGTCCAAGCTCAAGGGACTGAGCAAGGACGACGCGATGCAGAACTACATCAAGCAGGTCGAGCGGCTGAACCGCGAGTAGCACCCGCGGCGCGGCTCAGCGCAGGGTGGCCTTTGCGACCTTGCGCGCGGTGCGCAGTGTCTTCCTGGCGGTTCTTGTGGCCGTGGAGACCGTCTTTGCAGCGGTGTCCGTTGCCGTGGCCACCGTCCGCGCCGCAGTTCGCGTCGCGTTGCGCACGGCACCCTTCACCATGCGGTGCATGGGAGAGGCGGGCGGCTTCGGTTGGATGCCCTGAGCTTTGAGCAGCATGTTGACGGCCTCGGCCAGCTCATCGACTCGGTCGGTGAGCTTCTGGAGATCGGACGAGGTGTAGACCCCGAGCCGGGCCAGCGCGCGCGCGACGCGGTTTTCGAAGACCTGCTCGAGCTTGTCCCACGTACCTTCCGCCATCGCCTGCATCTCCTTCGCCTTGGCTTTGGCCGCACCGCGTGCCGCCTCGGCTGTCTGAGCGGCGACGTCGCGGGTCTTCGCCTCGACGCCGCGTCCTTGTCTTACGAGCGCTTCGAATACCTGCGTACCGCCCTGCTGCGCCTTGGCGAACGCGCCGAGGCCCGCGAGCCATATCTGATGCGACGAATCGAGCACCGATTGCGCTATGTTCTTGCCCGAATCGCTCGCCTGAGCATTGAGTTCGGCCTTTGCCTTCTTGAGCATCTTCTCCTCCGCGGTCGGGCCCGGTACAAAGCGCAATTCTATGCGCACACACTAGAACAATCATACTAAACGCGGCGCCGGTGGGCCGTGAGGGCCGGCCGTATAATGAATGCCCGCTCCGCACCGAGACTCGGGGAATCCGGGGCGGCGGCAGCGCGAGATCCGTCCGCGGCCGGCTCGCGACTATCGAGGAGGAATCGCGATGGCCTACTTTGTCACCGGCGGCACCGGCTTCATCGGAAGGTTTCTAATCGGCAATCTGCTCAAGCGCGGCGAGCCGATCTACGTCCTCGTGCGCAAGAGCTCCCAGAAGAAGCTCGCCGGGCTGCGCAAGGAATGGGGTGCGAGCGAAGCGCAAGTGATTGCGGTCGTCGGGGACCTGGCGAAGCCGATGCTGGGCGTGACCGATGCAGAAATCGCGAAACTCAAAGGCAAGGTCAGGCATTTCTTTCATCTCGCGGCAGTCTATGACCTCGCGGCGAGCCCCGAATCCCAGGAGCTCGCCAACATCGACGGCACGCGGCATGCCGTCGAGCTCGCGCAGCGCTTGCAGGTCGGGTGCTTCCACCACGTGAGCTCGATCGCCGCAGCCGGGCTGTACGACGGCACCTTCCGGGAAGACATGTTCGAGGAGGCGGAGGAGCTCGAGCATCCATATTTCCGGACCAAGCACTTCTCCGAGGGCATCGTGCGCAAGGAGTGTAAGCGCCCGTGGCGGGTGTACCGGCCGGGGATGGTGGCCGGACATTCGAAGACCGGCTACATCGACAAGATCGACGGCCCGTATTACTTCTTCAAGCTGATCCAGAAGATGCGCAAGATGTTGCCGATCTGGGTTCCGACGATCGGCATCGAAGGCGGACGGATCAACATCGTGCCAGTCGATTTCGTCGCCAATGCACTCGACTACCTCGCGCACAAGAAGGGTCTCGATCGCAAGTGCTTCCATCTCACCGACCCCGCTCCGCATCGGATCGGCGAGGTGCTCAACATCTTCGCGAAGGCGGCGCACGCACCGCAGATGGCGATGCGGATCAACGCCCGCATGTTCGGTTTCATCCCGGCGCCGATCCTGTACGGCATCGGCTCGCTAGCGCCCGTGAAGCGGATGATCCGCGCGGTGCTCAAGGACCTGGGCATCCCGAAGGACGTGTTCCAGTTCGTCAACTGGCCTACCCGCTACGACAATCGCGAGGCGGCGAAGGCGCTCAAGGGTTCCGGCATCGAGGTACCGCATCTCGAAACGTATGCGGCAAAGCTGTGGGACTACTGGGAGCGAAACCTCGATCCCGATCTGTTCATCGACCGGAGCCTGTCGGGCCGTGTCACCGACAAGATCGTGGTCGTCACCGGCGCCTCGTCCGGCATCGGCAAGGCGACTGCGCTCAAGCTCGCCTCGGCCGGTGCGAAGCTCATGCTGGTCGCCCGCACCGAAGAGAAGCTGCTCGAAACCAAGAAGGAAATCGAGGCCGCCGGCGGCCGCGCTTGGATCTACACCTGCGACATCTCTGAACTGGCTTCGTGCGACGCGCTCGTCGCGAGGGTGCTCAAGGATCACGGCGCCTGCGACTACCTTGTCAACAACGCCGGGCGCTCGATCCGGCGCGGCATCATCAACTCCTTCGATCGGTTTCACGACTTCGAGCGCACGATGCAGCTCAACTACTTCGGTGCGTTGCGCCTGCTGCTGGGCTTCCTGCCCAAAATGCTCGAGCAAAAAAGCGGTCACATCATCAACATCTCGTCGATCGGCGTGCTCTCCAACGCGCCGCGGTTCTCGGCCTATGTCGCGTCGAAAGCCGCGATGGACGCCTTTTCCGCCTGCGCGGCCTCGGAGTTCTTCGACAAGGGGATCAGCTTCACCACCATCAACATGCCGCTCGTGCGCACACCGATGATCGCGCCGACCCGAATGTACGAAAGCGTGCCCACGCTCTCGCCCGAGGAGGCCGCCGAATTGGTCGTCGAAGCGATCGTTTACAAGCCCGTGCGCATCGCCACGCGGCTTGGCATCTTCGGCGCCGTGTGCCATGCGATCGCACCGAAGCTCACCCAGATCCTGCTCAACACGGCGTTCAACATGTTCCCTGACTCGGCCGCCGCGGCGGGCAAGAAAACGGGCGAGGCGCAGCCGCTCACCGCCGAGCAGATGGCGTTTGCACAGCTGACGCAGGGTATTCACTGGTAGCGCTAGGCGCTTCCGACACCCCCATGCAAGTTGCACCGCCGGCCTGCGGTTGGTGCGCATCCGGAGGCGGCAGCCTCTTCACGGAAGCGCGTTCACGGCCGGCCGCCGGCGTTGGGCGACGCGACGTGAGGTGGCAGTCGTCGCTTAAGCCGGCAACAGGAAGGGGCCGTCGAACCGTCGCCGGCGCGGCGGTTCGACTTTTGGCCGATCTCCGTGCGTCACTGGCGCACATCCCGCGTCAGCCGGAGTAGTATAGGGGGAGAGATCCACCCGTCGCGGTAGAGCCCCGAGAAAAGAGCTCCTTCGGCGCAACGCCATGCAGGCGCCAGCTCGCGTCGTCACCTTCCTCTTCACCGACA
>DASVFM010000040.1:0-3299 GCA_036380055.1 Casimicrobiaceae bacterium | reverse complement strand
CCGGATCCAGACGTCGGCGTTGTGGAAGATCTCGCGTATCTTGTCGCCGACCGCGTCGTAGATGCCCTGGATGTTGAGCTCCGCCGCCAGCGCCGCCTGCACGCTGTTGATGATGGCGAGCTCGGCGTTGCGCTGCTCGGTTTCCTTCAAGAGCCGCTGCGTTTCGTCGAATAGCCGCGCGTTCTCGAGCGCAACGCCCATGCTGGACGCAACCGTGGTGAGCAGCCGCACCTCCGCATCGCCGAAGGCGTGCTCGCGCTCGTAGTTCTCGAGCAGGATCGATCCCAGGACGCGGTCGCTGCCGAGAATCGGCACGAAAACGGCCGATAGGCTCGTATCGGTACCCGGGATGACGGGGACCGTTGCCGATTCCGCTGCGGTATTGAGCACGATCGGCTGGCGGGTCCTAACCATGACCGACCAGGGACCGCCCTCGCGAGGAGTGGCCGGCGCCTGGTGCAGGCGGCGCCCGTGCTCGTACTGATAGAGATAGTGCGCGAGATTGGTCTTCGGGTCGTGCCAGCGGATGCCGATGTCGCCGGTATTGAACACTTCCCGCAGTTTGTCACCGACCAGATCCACGATGGCCTGGAAGTCGAGCTTCGACGCCATCCCCTGCTGGATGCTGTTGATGACGGCCAACTCCGCCGCGCGCTGCTGCTCCGCCTTGAACAGCCGCTGCGTCTCGTCAAAGAGGCGCGCGCTCTCCAGCGCGACGCCCATGCTGGACGCGATCGTGCTCAATAGCCGAACATCCGATTCGCCGTAGGCGTACTCCCGCTCGAAGCTCTCCATCGTGATCCCGCCGATCACGCGATCGCTGCCGATGATGGGCACGGAGATGCTCGACTTCGAGGTATCCGTCCCCGGAACCACTCCGAGGGCCGCCGACTCCGCCGTCGTGTTAACCACGCGCGGCTCGCGACGCGAGATCAGCGCGTCCCAACCGATCCTCGGTGGCGCCGCAGGGATCGTCAGGCGCTTGCCGTGCTCGAAGTCGTAAAGGTAATGGACGATCTTCTTTTCGTAGTCGAACCAGCGGATGCCGATATCGTCGATATGAAATACCTCGCGCAGCTTGTCGCCCACCAGGTCGACGATGGCCTGGAACTCGAGCTTCGCCGCCATGCCCTGCTGGTCGCTGTTGATGACCGCCAGCTCCGCGACGCGCTGCTGCTCGGCTTTGAACAGCCGCTGCGTCTCGTCGAAAAGCCTGGCATTCTCCAGCGCGCCCCCCATACTGGCCGCCACCGTGGTGAGCAGGCGGACTTCCGCCTCGCCGAATGCGTTTTCTTTCTCGTAGTTCTCGAGCAGGATCGAGCCGACGACGCGATTGCCCCCGACGATCGGCACGCCGACAACCGAGTAGCTGCGGTCAGTGCCCGGCACGAGCTCGAACCCCAGCGTGTCCTGCTCGGTGCGGTTGCGGGCGACGAGGACCTCGCCGTTGATGATGCGGTCCGACGCACTGCCGGGCTTGACCGGGAACGGGCCGTGATAGTGCCGCACACCGTGCTCGAACACATAGAGCGGATAGGCGAGCCTGGCGGCTTCGTCCCACGACCAGATGCCGATGTCGCCGGTCTGAAAGACCTCGCGCAGCTTGTCGCCCACCAGGTCGACGATGGCCTGGAAGTCGAGCTTTGCCGCCATGCCCTGCTGGATGCTGTTGATGACCGCCAGCTCCGCGGCGCGCTGCTGTTCGGCCTTGAACAGTCGTTGCGTCTCGTCGAAGAGCCGCGCGTTCTCCAGCGCAACGCCCATGCTTGCGGCGACCGTGCTGAGCAGCCGCAGGTCGGCTTCGCCGTAGGCGTTCTCCCGCTCGTAGTTCTCGAGGGAGATGTCACCGAGCACCCGATCGCTACCTACGATCGGCACCGTCATCATCGATAAACTTTGATCCGTGCCGGGCACGGGCCCGCCGATGCCGAAGCGCTTGTAGTCCTCGAGGCAGGTGAACACGGTCGACTGACGCTTGAACGTCCGTGTCTCGAATAATCCGCCGCGGGTCGGCGGCCGGGTGATCACCGGTAGGCGCTTGCCGTGCTCGTAGGTGTAGAGGTAATGGAGGAGGCCTGCCTTTTCGTCGTACCAGGTGATCCCGAGATCGGCTCCTCCGAATACTTCGCGCAGCTTGTCGCCGACGAGATCGATGATCGCTCGGAAGTCGAGCTCCGAAGCTAGCCCGGCCTGGATCGAATTGATAATCGCGAGCTCGGCGTCCCGATGCCTGACCTGCTCTGCGGCGGTTTGGGCCTTCGCGATGCGCGGCGACGTCGACGGCTTCCGAGGACGCGATCTCGCAACTGCGTGCGGTTTCGCGACTGCGCGTGGTTTCGCGACTGCGCGTGGTTTCGCGACGGCGCGCCGCTTGGCGGCGGCGCGCGACCTGCGACGAGCGGTCGGTTTCTTCTTCACCGAGCGGGGCATAGTCCTTCCCTGGCGTGTTCTCGAGTCTCCGCAAGGCAAGTCTACAGGCAGGCTGGTTTAGACAGCCAGCCGACTAACTATAGACGCGCCCAGTCGTGATCGGGCCGCGCGGTGGGCGCGTCGATGCGCACCGTCTTGCTGCGGCCGCCCTGGCCGCGGATCATGGCGACGTTTCGACGCGCCACCCCGAAGCTTTCAGCAAGAAACGCGATCAGCGCGTCGTTGGCCCGCCCCTCGACCGCCGGCGCGGCGAGCCGAATCCTGAGTGAGTCTCCGTGAACTCCCGCGACCTCGGTCCGCGCCGCGCCCGGCTGAGCGTGAATCCAGAGCGTGATCGAGCCATCGGCGCCAACCTGCCGCCACGGTCGGGCGCTCTCCCGGTCAGCGGAAGAAGCTTGCAAGGTTCTGCTCCAGCCACGCCACGGGCAGCATCAGCACGAGCTGCGCGAGCACGATCACGATGAGCGGCGAAAGGTCGAGCGTACCGCCGAGCGGCGGGACGACGCGGCGGATCGGCGCGAGCAGCGGGAAGGTCAGCGCGTTGAGCACGCCCGCAAGCGGCCCGTCGGGCGCTATCCACGAGAGGACCGCCTGCACGAATACGGTGACGATGACGATCCACAGCGCCGCTTTGATGAGCTCGAGCACGGCGAGCGCAGCGACGAGACCCGCGACCGCGCCCGAGACGATGCCGGTCCCCAGCGCGATCAGTCCCGCCAACCATAACACCTGGAAGAACCAGGCAAGCAGGAGCGACGCCCAGTCGTAACCGCGATAACCGGGGATAACCCGGCGCAGCGGCTTCACCGCCCAGTCGGTCAGGACCGTCACCGCTTGCCCTAGCGGATTTCTGAACGGCGCGCGCAGCC
>DASVFM010000039.1:0-2437 GCA_036380055.1 Casimicrobiaceae bacterium | reverse complement strand
GGGAAATGCGAACTCGCCCTGGTAGAGCGTAATCCCGACCGAGAGCGTGCGCATGGAAACGCGATTCATCATGGTGAGCGCGAGGAGGAATTCGTCCCAGGCGTTCACGAAGGCGAGGATCGCCGCGGTGAACACGCCGGGCGCCGAGAGCGGCACCACGATGCGAAACAGCGCGCCGACGCGCGAGCAGCCGTCCACCATCGCTGCGGCCTCCAGGTCTGCGGGAATGTCCTGGAAGAAGCTCGCCATCACCAGCGTGCATACCGGCATCGACAGCACGGCGTAGGGCAGGATGAGCGCGAGGTAGGTGTTGAGCAGCCCGAGGTCGCGCATCACCTTGAATAGCGGCACCATCAGCGAGATCAGCGGGAACATCGCCACCGCCATCAGTGAAGCCATGATGAGATCGCGCTTCGGAACCCGCAGGCGCGTCAGCGCATAGGCGGCGCAGGCGGAGACCAGCACGCACAGCGCAGTCGAGAGCGACGCGACGACGAAGCTGTTCCACAGAAAGCGCAGCAGCGGCTGCTCGGTGAACGCGGTGATGTAATTGGCGAGCGTCGGAGCGGCGGGCAGGTAGCTGATCGGATAGGCCATCAGCTCGGTCTCAGTCTTGAGCGAGGTGAAGAGGATCCACAGCGCCGGAAAGAAGCCGTTCACCGCGACGATGAGTCCCGCCAGCCACACCATCGCCCTGCGCCGCGGGAGCAGCATCTCTAGTCTCGTCCCGCGCTGCGCCGCGTGTAGCGCAGATAGGAGCTGGTGGCGACCATGCTCACGACGAACATCAGCGTGGCGAGCGCCGAGCCGTAGCCGAAGTCGAGGAAGTCCAGCGTGGTCTTCTGGATGTACATCGCCAGCGTCTCCGTCGAGTCACCCGGCCCGCCACCGGTCATCGCGTAGGGGATGTCGAAGGTCTGGACAGCGGTGATGGTGCGGAAGATGAGCGCGACGAAGATCGCCGGTCGCAGCATCGGCAGCGTGATCGAGACGAAGCGCTGCCAGCGGGTCGCTCCGTCGACCTCGGCCGCCTCGTAGAGTTCGCGCGGGATCGTCTGCAACCCGGCAAGCAGCATCAGCGCCATGAACGACGAGGACTTCCACACGATCGCGATACAGATCGCGGTCATGGCGAGACCCGGATCGGTCAGCCAGGCGAGCGGCTCGATGCCGATGCGCGTGAGCAGGTCGTTGACGATGCCCTGCCTGTACTCGAAAAACCAGCGGAAGATGAGCCCGGAGAAGACGAGCGGCAACGCCCAGGGAAGCAGCAGCCCGAGGCGCACCGGCCACTTGTGCCGGAAAGGCATGTTGGCGAGCAGCGCCAGCCCGAGCCCGACCAATAGCGCGCCGGGCACGGTCACGATCGCGTAGATCGCCGTGTGCCCGAGCGAGGACCAGAAGCGAGAATCGTCGAGCGCACGCCGGTAGTTGTCGAGTCCGATGAACGGCTCGCCCTTCCACGGCTCCGCGAGGTGGATGTCGAAGAAGCTGTTCCAGACGAGCTGCGCGATCGGATAAACGACGATCGCGAGCAGCAGCGCCGCGGCCGGCGCGAGCAGAACGAAACCCAGCGCGCGCTCGGACAGGCTCCTGCGCGGCGCGCCCGCAACGGCCATCGACTCAGCGATAAACAGCCGCGAGGCGTGACTTCATGTCGCCGAGCGCGGTATCGGTCGTCTTCGTTCCCGACAGATACGCGTTCACGTTCGTGCGGATCGCGTCCGAGACCTCGGTGTAGCGCGGCGTCACCGGCCGCGACTTCGCGCCTTCGACGACCGGCAGCGCGTCGGCAAACCAGGGATTGGCCTTGAGCACGTCCGCGTCCTTGTACACCTGCGGGAACACGGGCAGGTTAGAGGCGAGAACCGCCATCATCCTGGAGACCTCCGGCGAGGAGAGCCAGCGGACGAGCTTCACCGCCTCCGCCTTGTTCTTCGAGTACGCGGAGACGGCGAGCTGCCAGCCGCCGATGCAGGTGGCGCTCTTTCCGCCCTTGTCGGCGGGCAGCGTGGTCACGCCGACCTTGCCCTTGACTTTCGTGTCGGCGTCGTTCTCGACGCGGTTCCAGAAATAACCCCAGTTCTGCGCGAACACGACGTTGCCTGCCTGGAAGTCCACGCGAATGCGGTCGGTGGCGATCTCGCCGATGTTCTTGGGCAGCACCCCCGCAACCTTCAGGCGCCCCATGAGCTCGAAGGGCTTCCGCGCCTCGGGCGAATCGAGGTTGGGCTTGCCGTTCTTGATGAACTCGCCGCCCGCGCCCCAGAATGGAACGAGATACGTGCACACCGTCCCTTCGATCGGGGCGCCGGCGGTGGAGAAGCCCTGCAGCTGCGGGTTGTTCTCGCCCTTGGTGATGATCTGCGCCGTCTCCATCAGCTCGTCCCAGGTCTTGGGCACCGGGCGCTTGTACTTCTCGAGCAGGTCCTTGCGG
>DASVFM010000038.1:0-60940 GCA_036380055.1 Casimicrobiaceae bacterium | reverse complement strand
AGGGGATGTCGGGACGTCGCGAGGCGACGATCGCGGCGAGCGTGGGATCGAGCTCGCTCGTCGAAGCGGGCGCGCGAAAAACGTAGCAGAACCCGGCGATGCCGTACTCGCGCGCAAGCGCCGCTTGCGCCTCGCGCACGTCGGCGTTGCGCACGTCGCAGTAGCCGAGCTCGCCGGGGATCTGCGGCTGCCCGTGACCGAAGAACTCCGGCTGCGCGACGCGTACGGCATCCCACTCGGGCGTAACGTGGTCGGGCGAACGACCGCGCTCGTAGGCCTCGCCGGGCAGCCTGTAGAACGCGATGGCGCGCAGGCCGTCGGCCGCCGCGTCGCGAGAGGAGAAACTCCCCGGCGAGCTCACGTCCGCACCGCGGCCATCGGCTCGCCCTCGGGGACGACCGCATCGAGAGGCAGGCGCAGGCGCTCGGCGAGCGCGCGGCTCGCGCAGGCCAGCCCGGGTCGTGTGCCGGACAGCGCTGCGATCTCGTCGATTCGATCGATCACCGCGCCCGGCGCCTCTGCGAGGACGACCAGCAATACCCTCTCCGGCCGCGCCGCGCCGAGCCATGCGGCCGGCGATCGGACCGCGCCGCACAGTACGAGCAATCCGCCCTCGGGTCGCGCACCCGCACCTGGATCGAGAACCCGCGCGCCGGGGATTGCCAGGGACAGCGCGGAGTCGACCCACAAGGTTCGCGGTGCCGACGCTATGGCGCGGGTCAGGCGATCGAGCACCGGTTTCACCACTTCTTCGCGATCGTCGGCGACGACGATATGCACGTGCGCCGCCGTCGCAGCAAACAGCGAAACGTCCACCACGGGTTCGATGCGCGCCAGCAGCCTCGGCAGCACGTCGCGCCCGATCTCCTCCTCGATCTGCGGCAGCTGCTCGAGCAGCTGCAGATTCTTGCGCGCCCGGTTGAAGTCAGGTTTCAACTCGATCGCGCGACGCAGCAGCGCGAGGGCGTTGTGCTCGCGACCGTCCTCGTACTCGGTGAGGCCGAGCATGTGCAGTGCGTCGATGTTCTGCGGATCCGCGGCAAGCACGCGGCGATATCCCTCCGCGGCTTCTCGCGGGCGGCCCGCCCGCTGCGCACGTAGCGCGACCTGCATGACCTCGGGCACCCACGAGAGATCGCGGGGTGAGGCCGCCGCGTCCGTGGACGGGGACGTGCCCAGCGCGCCGTGACAATCCTTGAAACGCCGGCCGCTGCCGCAGGGACAGGGCTGGTTTCGTCCGACCGAATCCATCGTCTAGTACGAACCGGACTGAGCCAGATTCTCGAAGCGGGTGTGTTGGCCGAGAAATGCCAGGCGCACCGTGCCGATGGGACCGTTGCGCTGCTTGCCAATGATGATCTCGGCCACGCCCTTGTCGCTGCTCCCCTCGTTGTAGACCTCGTCGCGATAGATGAAGAAGATCACATCGGCGTCCTGCTCGATGGCTCCCGACTCGCGGAGATCGGACATCAGAGGCCGCTTGTCAGGGCGCGCCTCGACGCTGCGATTGAGTTGCGAGAGTGCGAGCACCGGGACCTTCAGCTCCTTCGCCAGCGCCTTGAGCGAGCGGGAGATCTCGGAGATTTCGGTCGCGCGGTTCTCCCCCTGGGCGACGGCCTGCATGAGCTGCAGATAGTCGACGACGACCGCGCCGAGCTTGCCGCCGTACTGCCGCGCGAGCCTGCGCACGCGGGCGCGCAGCTCCAGCGCATTGAGGGCGGGCGTCTCGTCGATGTGCATCTTCGCATCGGATAGCTTGCCCAGCGCATCGGAGAGCCGCGCCCACTCGTCGTCGTTGATCTGGCCGGTGCGAAGCTTGTGCTGGTCGAGCTTGCCCACCGAGCCGAGCAGCCGCATCGCGAGCTGCGTGGCCCCCATTTCCATGCTGAAGATCGCCACCGGAAGCTTGAAGGAGAGCGCGATGTGCTCCGCGATGTTGAGCGCGAACGCGGTCTTGCCCATGCTGGGCCGGCCGGCGATGACGATGAGATCGCCCTCCTGGAGGCCCGACGTCTTGCGATCCAGGTCGGTGAACCCCGTCGGCACTCCGGTCACGTCGGACTTGCGCGCGTACAGCAGCTCGACGCGCTCGATCACCTGGGTGAGCAGCGGGGAGAGCTCCTGGAACCCTTGCTGCCCGCGCGCCCCCTGCTCGGCGATCTCGAACACGCGCGACTCGGCCTCGTCGAGGATCTCGCGCGGCTCGCGGCCAAGCGGATTGTAGGCGGCGTCCGCGATCTCGCCGGCGGCGGACGCGAGGCGGCGCAGGATCGCCCGGTCGCGCACGATCTCGGCGTAGCGACGGATGTTCGCCGCAGTGGGCACGTTCTCGACCAGTGCGCCGAGGTACGCCATACCGCCGACGTAATCGAGCTTCTTCAGCGAAGCGAGCCGCTCCGCGACGGTGACGACGTCCGCAGGCTTGTTCTCGGCGACCAGGTCCATGATCGCGGCGAAGACCTCGCGATGCGCGTCGTTGTAGAAGTCCGGCTTGAAGAGAAGGTCGCCGATCCGGTCCGCCGCCGCGTTGTCCAGCAGCAGGCCGCCGAGCACCGATTGCTCCGCCTCGAGCGAATGCGGCGGGACCTTCAGCGCGTCGAGCGGGGTATCGTTCGGCATCGGCGGGAACTGCGCGGGGAGCCCGCCCATTCTAGCAGCGCGAGCACGCCCCGGTGCCCGTGAGCAGGGACCGTCGGGCCTAAGCCTGAGCGCCGGTCGTGTCGCCGAGCACCGAGACCGTGATCTGCGCGGTCACGTCGGTGTGCAGCGCCACCGTCAGCGGGTAGTCGCCGACCTGCTTGAGCGGGCCCGCGGGCATGCGGATCATCGCCTTCTCGACGGCGTGTCCCATCCCGTGCAGCGCCTCGACGATGTCGACGTTCGTCACCGAGCCGAACAGGCGTCCGTCGACGCCGGCCTTCTGCGTAATCTGCACCGTTACGCCTTCGAGCTTCGCCGCGCGTTCCTGGGCTTGCGTGAGCTTCTCGCCCGCAGCCTTCTCGAGCTCGGCGCGCCGTTCCTCGAGAAGCTTGATGTTCTCCGGCGTGGCGCGCTTGGCCTTGCCCTGCGGGATGAGGTAATTGCGCGCGAAGCCCGGCTTGACCTTCACGACCTCGCCGAGATCGCCGACGTTCTGCACCTTCTCGAGCAGTATGACTTGCATGTTCGCGCCTTCACTTCAGTGCAAATCGGTATACGGGAGCAGCGCCAGGAAGCGGGCGCGCTTGATGGCGGTCGACAGCTGCCGCTGATAGTGCGCCTTCGTGCCGGTGATGCGGGCGGGCATGATCTTCCCGTTCTCCTGGATGAAGTCCTTCAGCACATCGATATCCTTGTAATCGATTTGCTTGACGCCCTCGGCCGTGAAGCGACAGAACTTCTTGCGCTTGAACAGGTTGTTGCCGCGCTCGCGGCGCTTGCCGTCCTTGCCTTTGCCTTTTCCTTTGCCCTTCCCCTTGCCGAATCTCGAGCTTCGTCCCATCCCGGGTGGCATGTCAGTTTCCTTCCAATAGTTCGAATTCGTTGACGTGAAGCGCGACGCTCATTCCCGTGCGGTAGCGGCGCGCCAGGAAGCCGCGGCAGCGCAGGTGCGCCCCGACGTCGATCGTGGCGAGCTCCTTGGCAATCGGCCCCAGCGCGACTGCGGCCAGATCGCAGATCACCCGTCGCTCGCCGCCGCCTTCCGCCTGCGTCGATTCGTGCGCCAGCTGGAAGTCGAGCGCCGGAAGACCCGCTGGCGTGAAGCGCAGATCGGAGCGCGCCGCGAGCCGTGCGTCCACGCTTACCTCGTTCACAGGCACCGCTTTGCCGTTACGGCTGTGCCGCGGGCGTCGCGGAGGCCGCGGCAGGCGCGGGCGGCGCCGCCTGAGGAGCGAGCGACTTCGCCTTCTCCTCCTTCATCATCGGCGAGGGCGCGACGACCGCCTCCTTCATCGCGACGATCAGGTGGCGCAGGACCGCGTCGTTGAACTTGAACGCGTGCTCGAGCTCGGACAGCGTGGCGTCGCCGCACTCGATGTTCATGAGCACGTAGTGCGCCTTGTGGACCTTGGCGATCGGGTAGGTGAGCTGCCGACGGCCCCAGTCCTCAAGCCTGTGCACGCGGCCCGCCGGGCCGCCGCTGTTGGCTGTGACCATCGTGCGGTAGCGCTCGATCATCGCCGGAACCTGCTCGCTCTGGTCCGGATGGACGATGAAGACCACTTCATAGTGACGCATGCAGCGCTCCTTGTGGACGTTGGTTGGGCGGCGCTGGCCGCGGGGCTCGATGTTGCGCGATGTTGCGGCGATGTTGCGTCGAGCCCGGCCTGCCGCCGACGGCCTCCCCGTTCTGCACCGGGTGAGGCAAGGAAACTCGAAATTATATCGGCCTGCGGGTACCCGAGCAAGGGTTTCAGTACCCTCGCGCCGCAGAGCGTGCCGGAATAGGCGCGGCCTCCTCCCGTGCGACTCCACTCGGCGCGGGCGGAGTCAAGGCGGCCAAGGCCTGCTGACGCTCGGCTTTGGACATCCGTGCCAGCTCCTTCACCTTCGCGTAGAAACGGGGCAGATCCCCCCCTTGCTCGGCGAGAAGCGCCTTGAACTGTGGCACCTCTTCTGAATACAGCCCCGTCGCGACGATGCTTGCGTTGTTGGCCCCGTGGGCGAACCATCCGTCGTACGGCCCCTGCCCGTTCCAGCGGCTCTTCTGGGCCTCGTAGTCCGAACGCATGGCCGCAAACGCAGCAGCCTTGCCTGCGCGCTTCTCGGTCTCGTCGAGCTGGCTTGCGTACAACGCCTCGAGACGTGCGCGCGTGCGAGAAACGAGCTCGAGGAACACCTGCCGCTGGCGCTGAGCGAGGTTGAACTGCGCCGCGAGCTGCGGATCGTTCTGCGCGACGAGCCAGCGTTGCACGCCCACCTCCTCGACCGTGACCGCGAAAGACTCGTTGAACACCGTGTCGTCCTTGACATAAACCACCTGATGCGCCAGCTCGTGAAAAATGAGCCGTGCTACCTCCGTGTCCGGGTAGCGGATGATCGTCGAGAGCACCGGGTCGTTCAGGTACCCGAGCGTCGAGTAGGCGGGCACCCCTCCTATGTAGACGTCGTCGCCTGTGCCCGCGAGGCGCGCCGCCTCGCCGCGCGCGTCGGCTTCCGCAAAGTAGCCTCGGTAGTTGACGCAGCCCGCGACCGGGAAGCACCACTGCCGCGCCGACAACGAAAGCGGTGGGGTGGCGAAGACGTTCCACAGCACGAAGTGGCGGTCGAGCGCCGTGTAGCTGCGGTAGCTCGCGTTGTCGGGCAGCGCGAGCTCACGGCTCGCGAATTCGCGGATCGCCAGCGTGCGCTCGAGCTTCTGCTTCAGCGCCGGGTCGGGCGTGCTCTCGACGACTTGCGAGATCGGCTGCGCCCGGTTGAGCAGATCCACCTCTCCGGCGACGCCCTGCCAATAGTATTCGATGGTCGCGCAGCTCCCCAGCAGGAGCGCGGTCGCCCCGGCCACCCCTGCCGCAAGCGCCAACCGTCTCATGCAGACGCCAGCGTCGGCAGCCACGCGGCCAGCCTGCGCACGCCCTCCTCGAGCTTCTCGCGCGCGATCGTGTAGGCAAAGCGTACGTGCGCGTCGGCGCGATGGCGCCCAAAGTCGATGCCCGGCGTAAACGCAACCCCGGTGGCCTCGAGCGCGGCGAGCGCGAAGCGCTCCCCGTCCATGCCGAAGCGCGAGCAATCGGCGTAGACGAAGAAACCTCCGGTGGGCATCACCGGTATGCCGAAGCCGAGATTTCGCAGCGCCGGAACGAGAAAGTCGCGGCGCGCCTGAAATTCGCGCCGGCGCGCTTCGAGAATCTCCAGCGTTTCGCTCTCGAAGCACGCGAGCGCAGCCAGTTGCGAGGGCGTCGGCGGCGAGATGTAGAGGTTTTGCGCGAGCTTCTCGAGATCGCGCACGTGCCGCTCCGGAGCGACGAGCCAGCCGAGCCGCCAGCCCGTCATGTTGAAGTACTTGGAGAAGCTGCTGACGACGAAAGCGTCGGCGGCGAGGGAGAGCGCGCTGCGCGGCGCCTCGGCGTACGAAAGCCCGAGATAGATCTCGTCGACGATGAGCGTTCCGCCTCGCGCGCTCACCACCTCGGCGATCCGTCCGAGCTCCTCGCGTGAAACCGTCGTGCCGGTCGGGTTGGATGGTGAGGCGATGAGTGCGCCGCGCGTCTGCGGTCCCCATGCATCCGCGATCAGCTGCGCGGTGAGCTGATAGTCCGATGCGGGCCCCACCGGGATCCCAACCGGCTCGCCCTCCATCGTGCGCACGAGATGGCGCGTGCACGGGTAGCCTGGATCGGCGAGCAATATCTGCGCGTCGCGATTGACGAGCAGCCCGAGCGTGAGCAGGAGTGCCGCCGACGAGCCAGCGGTCACAATGACGCGCTCGGCGGGTATGCGCATGCCGTAGTGCGCACCGTAATGGGCGGCGATCGCCTCGCGCAGCTTGGGCAGCCCGAGCGCCGAGGTGTAATAGATAGCGCCGCCGGCGATGCCGGACTGTGCCGCGGCGATCACCGGAGCCGGCGTCGGGAAATCGGGCTCGCCGATCTCCATGTGTATGACGTTGCGCCCGGCTGCTTCCAGCGCGCGCGCCGCAGTCTGCACCTCCATCACGTGAAACGGCGCGATCTCGTGCACGCGGGCGGCCGTTTGCATGCGGGCATCCATCGAAAGTCTGAGTCTGCCGTGGTTCGAAGGGTGTATGTTAATCGCTTCCTGCTTAGGAAAGCACTCCTGTGCGCTTCGCCGTCCGCTTGCTCGCCCTGCTGCCGTGTCTCGCGGCTCCGACTGCGTTCGCCGCGCTCGTGAAATGCGCCGGCGACACAGGCGTCGTCTATCAGGACGTGCCGTGCCCGCCAGGCCGCGAGCTGCGCGATCTCGAAGCCGACCCGTCCACGCTGAGCGTCGTTCCCGGAACTCCGCTGCCGGCGAGCGTGAAGGAGAGAGCGTCCTCCGCGCGCGGCGCGAGGCAGCCCGCGACGCGAACGTCGATGCAGCGCGCCAAAAGAGGAAACGCCGCGGAGCGGCGCTTCGTGCACAACGGCATGAGCGAGGCGGAAGTCGTCATGCGCATCGGACGCCCAGACGTAAGGACCAGGGGTGGGGCCAAGTCGGGGCAGCGCTGGTCGTATTTCCCCGCTGCCGGCGATGCGGATACGATGACCACGCTCACGCTCGCCGGCGGCAAGGTCGTCGACGTCGAGCGCCGCGTGGCGCGTTAGGGCCTGTTAACGCAATGGACACGAACGCGTTGCGGAGCCGAAAACGCTCAGCGCAAGGCGCGAAGGCGAAGGCGGGTTGGGCACCCGGCGAGCCTTTGCAACGCAGCGATGGGCGTTTTCGGCGGCAACCCGAAGGGAACGGGTGGCCTGGGGCGGCACTCTTTGTTGCTCTCCTCGCCAAGACCTCTAGTCTTGGCTTCGTCGGCTGCCGCGATTGCCGCCCCAGGTCGCCCGTTCGCGTTTGCGTCCATAGCGTTAACAGGCCCTAGCCCCCGGAGCGTCCCGGTGCGAGCAGTGGTTCAGCGCGTACGGCAGGCCGCAGTGACGGTCGACGGTGCGACCGTCGGGGCCATCGGCCCGGGGCTGCTCGTGCTCTGCGGAGTGACCGACACGGACCTGGAAGAGGACGGCGACTGGCTTGCGCGCAAGATCGTGAGCCTGCGCATCTTCAACGATGCAGCGGGGGTGATGAACCGCTCGCTCGTCGAGGCGGGCGGCGCGCTGCTTGCCGTGAGCCAGTTCACCCTGTTCGCGTCGACGCGCAAGGGGGCACGTCCCTCCTATAGCGCCGCGGTGCGCCCGGAGGTCGCGGCGCCCAGGTTCGCAGCATTCGTGCGTGCGCTCGAGCGCGAATCGGGGCACCCCGTTGCAACCGGCGTGTTCGGCGCCGACATGCAGGTAGCGCTCGTCAACGACGGCCCGGTAACGCTGCTGCTCGATTCGGCACGACGCGAGTAGCCGCGCGAGGATTGTCCGCGCCCGATCCGGGCTTCAGCCCTTGTCGACACTGTAGCGCCCGGGGCCGAACGCATAGAGCATGAGAATCCCGCCGAGAACTGCCACGTTCTTCATGAAATGAATCTGCTGCTGCATCGCCAGCTCGGTCGGCAGCCCCCAGAAGCGGTGGAAGACAGGCGTGATGACGATCATGAACAGCGCGAGCGCGAGTGCGGCAAGCCGCGTCTTCCAGCCGATGGCGATGGCGATGCCGCCGCCAAGCTCGAACAGGATGGCGAGCGCGGCGAGCAGCTGGGGAAACGGCAGCCCTTCCTGCGAGATGTAACCCACGGTTCCCTCGAAGCCGGGAATCTTGCCGAAGCCCGAGACCACGAACAGTATCGCCATCAGCATGCGGCCGAGCAGCGCGGCCCAGTCCTTGATGTCATCGTTTACGCTTTGTCCGTTCATACGACCTCCGTCGAATCACGATAGATCGAACAGCAGGACCTCCGCGTCCTTGCCGCTCTCGAGTGTTACTGCACGCTCGCCCTCGATCGCCAGCGCGTCGCCCGCCTCCAGCGTTTCACCGTTGGCTTTGATTTTTCCGCGCGCCACGTGCACGTAGGCAGCCCGGCCGTCCGCCAGCGCGTGTCGGGCCGATTCCTTGCCATCGAGGAGCGCCGCATGAAGGTCCGCGTCCTGGTGGATCTTCACCGAACCGTCGCGACCGTCGCGCGAGGCGAGGACGCGCAGGCGGCCGCGCCGTTCCGCGGCGGAGAAGCGCCTTTGCTCATACTCGGGCTTGATGCCGCGCACGTCGGGCTCGATCCAGATCTGGAGAAAGTGGACTGGGTCATCGCTCGACGGGTTGTATTCGCTGTGCAGCACGCCGCGGCCCGCGCTCATCCGCTGCACTTCGCCCGGCACGACGAGCGAGCCGTTGCCCATGCTGTCCTTGTGCTCGAGTTTCCCTGAGAGCACGTAGGTGATGATCTCCATGTCCCGATGACCGTGCGTTCCGAAGCCGGTCCCGGGCTGCACGCGGTCCTCGTTGATCACCCGCAGGCTGCGATAGCCCATGTGCTCGGGGTCGTAGTAGTCCGCGAACGAGAAGCTGTGCCAGCTGTCGAGCCAGCCGTGGTTGGCGTGGCCGCGTTCTTCGGCACGGCGTATGAGAGTCATTCGAATCTCCTGTACATCGGTTGCAGTCGGCTACTCGCCTGTTGAAGCGAAATGATATGCTTGCTAGACAGCGATTGATAGCCAATAATAATCACCAAATTCGTCGAATTTTTTGAATATATGAAATGCGCTTGAGCCTCGACGCCCTGCAGGTGCTCGACGCGATCGCGCGGCGAGGCAGCTTCGCCGGTGCGGCCGCGGAGCTGCATCGCGTGCCCTCGGCGATCACTTATCAAGTGCAGAAGCTCGAGCAGGACCTCGACGCGCTGCTTTTTGACCGGCGCGGCCACCGCGCCCGGCTCACGGCGGCCGGCCGAGAATTGCTGCTCGAGGGGCGCGAACTGCTGCGCTCCGCAGGCGAGCTCGAGCACCGGATCAAGCGGATCGCGACGGGGTGGGAGCCCGAGCTTCGCATCGCGGTGGACACCATCATCCCTTTCTCGGCGCTCCATCCGCTGCTCGACCGCTTTTACCGCGATTGCGCTCAGCACGGACCCGCGCGCACGCGGCTGCGTCTTTCGAGCGAGGTGCTCGCGGGCACCTGGGAGGCCCTCCTCGAAGGCCGGGCGGACCTCTCCATCGGCGCGCCCGGCGACACCCCGGCCGGTGCACGCGTGCGCACGCGCCGGCTTGGCGAGGTGACCATGGTTTTCGCGGTCGCTCCCGGACACCCGCTCGCGCGTGCGCCGGAGCCGATCGGCGCGGCAACGCTGCGCGCGCAGCGCATCGTCGCTATCGCCGACAGCTCGCGCACGGGTGCGCCGCGCACCATGGGGTTCGTCGAGGGCCAGGACAGCCTCACAGTGCCCGACATGCCGGCCAAGCTGGCGGCCCAGCGCGCCGGGCTCGGCTGCGGGTGGTTGCCTCGCTTCCTTGCCGCTCCCGAGGCCGCGGCAGGACGGCTCGTGATCAAGCGCACCGAGGAGCCGCGTGCGCCGCTGGGAATGCTACTCGCCTGGCGCAGCGAACGACCTGGCAGGGCGCTCGCCTGGTGGCTAAAGGCGCTCGATGACGGACGCTGGGCCGCCTTGCTTGCGCGCTAGGAATCGATCCGCCCGCAACGCGCGACGACGACGCGCTAGTGAACCGGGGCAGGAAACCTGCAGTCCAGGCTCACGACCGCCTCGCCGGGGTCAGAGCTTGTACGCGCGCTTGGCCAGCTTGTACGCGAGCTCGGGTGCGAGTTCGAAAGCCTCGTCTTCCTCGATCCGGTGCTCCGCGACGAGTTGCGCAAGAAAGCGGCAGTCGATGCGCCTCGCGACGTCGTGCCGCGCCGGGATGGAGAGAAATGCACGCGTGTCATCGTTGAAGCCCACTGTGTTGTAGAAGCCTGCCGTCTCGGTCGCCTGCTCGCGAAAGCGCAGCATGCCCTCCGGGCTGTCGTGGAACCACCACGGCGGCCCCAGCCTGAGCACCGGATAGTGGCCGGCAAGCGGCGCCAGCTCGCGCGAATAGGTCGTCTCGTCCAGCGTGAATAGAATGATCGTCAGCGCCGGTTCGTTGCCGAGGCGATCGAGCAGAGGCTTCAGGGCCCGTACGTAGTCGGTGCGCGTGGGGATGTCGGCGCCCTTGTCGCGGCCGAAGCGCGCCAGAATCGTCGGGTTGTGGTTGCGCATGGAGCCCGGGTGGATCTGCATCACCAAGCCGTCCTCGAGGCTCATCCTGGCCATCTCGGTGAGCATCTGGCCGCGGAAGGCTTCCGCCTCCGCCGGCGTGGCCTCGCCCTTCAGGGCCAGCGCCAGAAGTCTCTCGCATTCGTCGGCCGCGAGATCGCAGGTGAGCGCCGTGGGGTGACCGTGATCGGTCGAGGTCGCCCCCATCGACTTGAAGAATGCGCGCCGGCTGCGGTGCGCGGCGAGGTAGCCGCGCCACTCGGCGGTGTTCTCGTGCGTGATCTCGCCGAGGCGCGCCACGTTCGCCTCGAAGCCCTCGAACTCCGGATCGACGACGGGATCGGGACGATACGCGGTCACGACCCGCCCCTTCCAGCCGCTGGCGCGGATCTTCGCGTGGTGCTCGAGTGGATCGAGCGGCGACTCGGTCGTGGCGATCACCTCGATGTTGAAGCGCTCGAACAGCGCGCGCGGGCGGAATTCGGGCCTGGCGAGGCACGCGTTGATCTGGTCGAAGAGGCGATCGGCGGACTCCTCGGTCAACCGCTCGCGGATGCCGAAGACCTGGTGGAAGGCATGGTCCAGCCAGATCCGCGTCGGCGTGCCGCGGAAGAGGCGGTAGTTCGCCGCGAAGCGACGCCAGATTGCGCGCGCATCGCTCTCCACCGCGCCATGGTCCCGCCGCGGAATCGCGAGATCCTCGAGTGACACGCCCTGGCTGTAGAGCATGCGGAACACATAGTGGTCGGGCGTGATGAAGAGAGCGGCCGCGTTGCTGAACGGCAGGTCGTCGGCGAACCACCGTGGATCGGTGTGGCCGTGCGGGCTTACGATCGGCAGGTCCTTCACCGTCGCGTACAGAGCCCGCGCCAGCGCGCATTGGCGCGGCTCGGGCGAGAAGAGCCGGTCGGGATGCAGCGAGAGAGCGGTCATTCAGGCCTCCATCAGCGGCCGCGGGCCGCCGCTTCCTCGACCGCATGCGCGACGGTCCGGGCGGCGCCGCCGACAAAGAGCTCCTTGAGCCACGACGTCACCGCCCGCGTGAAACGAGGATCGGCCGGGAGATCTTCGCCGAAGATCGCGCGCAGCGAGAGCATTCCGTGTGCGAGCGCTTGCGGATCACCGCGCGCCTCGCGCGCAACACGGGCGAATTCCGATGCCAGCGGGTCCGAGACTTTGATCTCGCGCCCGCCTTCGTCGACGCCAGCTGCGTAACGCATCCAGCCCGCCACCGCTAATGCCGCGAGCGCGATGCTTCGTCCGGTGGCCAGGTTGTCGCGTACCGTGCCGAGCAGGCGCTGCGGCAGCTTCTGCGAGCCGTCCATGGCGATCTGCTGCGTGCGATGCGGCAGCGCAGGGTTTCGAAAGCGCTCGAGAAGCGCGGCGCGGTAGGCCGCGATATCGACGCCGCCGGGCAGCTTGAGCGTCGGCGTCACCTCTTCGACCATCAGGTCGCGCATGTACGTCGCGAATTCAGGCCGGGCGGCAACCTGATAGATGAACTCGCAGCCGGCGAGGTATCCGAGGTAGGCGAACGCCGAATGGCTCGCGTTGAGCAGGCGAAGCTTCATCGCCTCGAACGGCGCCACATCGTCGACGAGCTGGGCCCCGGCCCGCTCCCACGCGGGCCTGCCTGCCGCGAACTCGTCCTCGATCACCCACTGCTTGAACGGCTCGTGCACCACCGGGGCCGCGTCGTGCAGGCCGAGTGCGGCGTCGTTCTCGGCGACGTCCGTCTCGGTGGTCGCCGGCACGATGCGGTCGACCATCGTCGACGGGAAGCTGGCGTGATCGCGGATCCAGTGCGCGAGCGCTGCGTCGCGCGCCTCGGCGAAGGCCAGCACGAGTCCGCGCACGAGCGCCCCGTTGTGCGGCAGGTTGTCGCAGCACACCACGGTGAAAGGACGGCCGTGCGACGAGCGGCGGGCGTCGAGCGCGGCTACGATGAGGCCGACGGCGCTCACCGGATGATCCGGATCCGTCAGGTCGCGCACGATGTCCGGATGGCCGCGATTGAGCTCCCCGGTGGCCGGATCGTGACAGTACCCTTTCTCCGTGACGGTGAGCGAGACGATGCGCGTCGTCTCGGCGAGCAGACGCTGGTGCACCTCGCGGCGCTCGTCGCCGAGGAAGCGCACCTCACGCACGCTCCCTACGATGCGGCGGCGAGTACCTTCCGGGCTCTTCTCGACCGATGTGTATAGGCCCTCCTGCGGCGCGAGGCGGTCGCGCACGTCCGGCGAGCGCAGGCTCACGCCGCAGATTCCCCAGTCTCCGCCCTCGAGCGCCAGCGCGTCGTCGCTGTAGACCGCAGTCTGGGCGCGATGAAATGCTCCGATGCCCAGGTGCACGATGCCGATCCCGATTCGCCGCGGATCGTAGCCTGGACGGCCGATGCTGCGCGGAACGCCGGCGAGCCCGGCGAGCGACAAGCGTTTCATGTCAGGCGGTCAAGGGCTGCTCCTTCACGCGCGATACGAGCTGCGTGGGGTTCACGAAGCGCAGCGCGATCAGGAGCCATATCAGCGTCACGACCATGTAGATCATCGCCATCGCGTCGACCGACTGCGGCGCGCGCACCCCGGCGGCGAACACGGAGTAGTAGAGCGCGACGACCAGCGTTTGCGAGTCCGGCCCTGCGGTGAGGAAGGTGAGCTCGAACAGTGCGATCGTCCGCACGAGGACGAGCAACGACGCGGCGAGGATCCCCGGAGCGAGGAGCGGCACGAGGACGTGCCAGAACATGCGCGGCGTGCTTGCCCCGAAGACGCGCGCCGCCGACTCCAGATTCGGATCGATCTGCTCGATGAACGGCGTCATGACGAGGATCACGAACGGCGCTGCCGGGATGAGGTTGGCGAGAATCACACCATTGATCGTCCCTGCAAGCTGCGCCTTGTACAGTACGGTGGCCAGCGGGATGCCGTAGGTGATCGGCGGCACCATCAACGGGAGCAGGAACAACAGCAGCAGCAGGCGCTTGCCCGGAAAGTTGCGTCGCGCCAGCGTGTAGGCGGCGGGAACGCCGATGAGCAGTGCGAGCAAGACGACCGCGAAGACGACCTCGACGGTGACCCAGAGGACCGAGCCGAGTTGAAACTCGTTCCAGGCCGACGTATACCACGTCGTCGTCCAGCCCTCCGGCAACCAGGTGCCGAGCCAGCGCTTCGCGAAAGAGCTGGTCGCCACCGCCGCGATCATCAAAGCGACATTGACGATGAACAGCGCCATCGTGCCCACGAGCAGACCGCGCCAGACCCGGTCAAACCAGGGTTTCAACCCTTCCCCCCGGCCACAGGGCCCCGGTAGAAAAGATTGCGCAGGCTCAGCACGGCAGCGACGATGACGAGTTGTACGAAACCCATGATCATCGCGATCGCCGAGGCGAGCGAATAATCATATTGCTCGAAGGCCGCTTCGTACGCTGCGATCGAGATCACTCGCGTGGGGCCGGCCGGCGAACCGAGCAGCACCGCGGAGGGAAAGACCGAGAAGGCCTGCACGAAGGCGAGACAGAAGCACATCGCCAGCCCCGGTGCGAGCAGCGGCAGATAGATGTGCCGGAATTGCGCAGCGGGGTCGGCTCCGAGGGTAGCCGCCGCGCGCGCGAGCACGGGATCGATGCCGGTGACGTAGGAAAGAATGAGCAGGAAGGCGAACGGAAAGCCGGAGATCACCAGCGAGATCAGCACGCCCCAGTAGTTGTGAGTGAGCCTGATCGGTCCGTCGTAGATGTGGAGAAACTGGAGCGTTTGCGACAGCCAGCCCTTGGGCCCGAAGTAAGTCAGCGCGCCCTCCGCGATCAGCACCGTTCCCAGCGTAATGGGCACAACCAGAATCGTCGTGACCCAGCGCTGGTAGCGCGTCTTGACTCGCATCTTGTAGGCGATCGGCAGCGCGAGTCCAACGTTGATCAGCGTGGCCGGCAGGGCCAGGCGTAACGTCGTCCAGATCGTTGGCCACTGATTGTCAGTGCTGAAGAAATACTTGTAGTTCCAGAGTACGCCGCCCTCTTTCGGCGCGAACGAGAGTTCGAAGCCGTAGAGAAAAGGGTAGACGAAGAGCAGCAGCATGAATGCAGCCGCAGGAAGAACCAGCAGCAACGCCCGATCGAACGGCGCGCGGGCAGGCGAGCCGGCCGCGCTCATAGATCTGCGGGATACACGAGCGCACGCTCGACAGCGACGTGAACACGCAAGTTGTCACCCATCGAGATCTGCCCGGTCGTCCGCACGTGCAGCAGCGTGCCCGAGCTTGTGACGACGTCGAGGAGCGAATCGCGGCCGCAATACTCGACGTTCTCGACGCGACCGGCGATCGTGTTCGTCCCCGCCGGCCCCTCCCCGACGCCGATTTCCTCCGGGCGGATCGCTACACAGGCTCGGCCGCCCGTCAGCGGTTGCTTGCGCACGCCGGTGAGCCGGATGTCCGCTCCGGTCAGCGTCACGCGCCCGTCCTCTTCGCGTTCGACCGCGAGCTCGAGCACGTTCCGATAGCCCATGAAGCGCGCCACGTGCAGGTTCGCCGGCTGCCCGTAGACCTCCTGCGGCGTGGCGATCTGCTGCACGACGCCGTCCTTCATCACCACGATTCGGTCGGCAAGCGACAGCGCCTCGTCCTGGTCGTGCGTGACGTAGACCGTCGAGCGGCCAAGCTCGCGATGGATGCGACGGATCTCGGCGCGCGTTTCCAACCGCAGCTTGGCATCGAGATTGGACAGTGGCTCATCCATCAGGATGAGCGGCGGCTCGATCACGATCGCGCGCGCGATGGCCACGCGCTGCTGTTGTCCGCCGGAGAGCTGTCCCGGCAGTTTCTGCTCCTGTCCGACGAGCTGCACGAGCTTGAGAGCGCGTGCGACCCGCGGCCCGATGTCGGCGGCGGCTGCGCCGCGCATGCGGAGTCCGAAATCGATGTTGCGCGCGACGCTCATGTGCGGAAACAGTGCGTAGTTCTGGAACACCATGCCGAAGCCGCGCCGCTCCGGCGGCAGCGTGTCGATGCGCATCTCGTCGAGCCATATGCTGCCACTCGACAGGGGGAGCAGGCCGGCGATGCAGTTGAGTGCGGTCGACTTGCCGCAGCCGGAAGGCCCCAACAGGGCGATGAACTCACCGCGCTTGATGGTCAGCGTAAGCTCGTCGAGCGCGTTGAAAGCCTTGCCGCCGACCCCGGCGAAGCGGCGCGTGACGCGATCGAGCCTCAGTTCGTTGAAATCATGCTTCATCTATCTTCACTCACCGGATGGTTCCGGGCCGCAAGAAGGCCCGCGGCGGAAAGACGCGCCGGGCCGCGGGCATGGCCCGCGACCCGACGTGCAGAGCTGCCGTAAAGCAAGACTTTGATACCGGACTAGCCTACTTTGTTTTCTGCGCGCCGACCTGTTGATCCCAGATGCGGAAAGCCTCGACCTGCGCCGCGGGAGGCAGCGACTGGGTGTGCGGGAACTCGGCCAGCCACTTCTCGTACTCCGGACGCCCGTACTCCTTGATCAGGTCCTGGCTCTCCTTCGGCGCCATCGACAGCGGCACGTTCTTGATCGCCGGTCCCGGGTAGAAGTAGCCCTTGTCGTAGGTGTAGGCCTGCGCTTCCGGCGTCAGCAAGTAAGCCATTAGGTCGAGGATCACGGCGATTTTTTCGGGTGCGACACCCTTCGGGATCACCATGTAATGCGCGTCGTTCACCCAGGTCATTCCCTTGAACGGTGTCACCTTGAAGTTCTTCGGGACAATACCGAGGATGCGCGGGTTGAGGTCCCAGCCAGTCATTGTTACGTTCATGTCGCGCGAACCCTCGCCCAGCTCCTTCATGGTTGCGGTGGTGCCGGTCGGGTAGTACTCGATGCAACTGTTGAGCTCCTTCAGATACGCCCAGGTCTTTTCCCAACCGTTCACGGGGTCCTTGGGGTTCTTGTCGCCCAGAATGTAGGGGAGCCCCATGATGAAGGTCCGGCCGGGCCCGGAGTTCGCGGGCCGGGCGTAGATCAGGCGGTTCGGATTCGCCTTGCACCACGCAAGCAGTTCCTGTGGAGTGGTAGGGACCTGCTTAACCTTGTCCGGGTTGTATTCGAGCAGCGGCCCCGCTGGCATGAATACGACGGTGATGCCGTAGTCCCCCGCCAATTCCTGCATCTTGGCAGCCGCCGGTTGATAGTTGGCCATCAAGTTCGGGAACTTCGCCGCATAGGTTGGCAGAATCTGCATAAGCAGCCCCTGCTCGATCCCGGCGGCGAGGAAATCGGTTCCGGTCAACACGAGATCGATATCGCTGCGTCCGGCCCCTTGCATTGCTTTCAGCTTGCCCGGGACCTCCGGCGCGGTCGCGGCAACGATGTTGATCTTCGCCAGGAGTTCGGGGTGCTTTCTCTGGTATTCGTCGATCGCAGCGCGCGTCAGCTGCAGATCGCCGGCGGGGTCCGTGATGTTTAACGTCACCGGGCTCTTCGGCATCGCCGGCACCTGCGACATGGCAGGAGTTGCCGCCAGCCCCAACAACACGCCGGCACTAAGGGCGGCGATCGCGCCCAGCACGGCCCGGCGCGATGTCGGGTTCTTGCCTGTCTTGCATGAGTTCATTGCTCTCCTCCTAAGCTTGCGGATTGGCAGGGCCGACTCTGGCGACTACTGCCGGTGATGCATCGCGCCGAAGCCGTCGGCGCAGCGGCAAGGCGGGTCGCAACCACGATCAGGCTCGACTCCGAGAAACCCGGGCCACCGGCGCGCGGCGAGCTTGGCGCTCGCGATCGTCCAGTCCCCGTTGAAATTCGCGCACCACCCGCGCGATATGTCTGTGCATGGCGGCACGCGCGGCGCCCGGATCACGTGCCTCGATCGCCTCGAGGATCGCGGCGTGGTCGCGGATCGTCTTGTGCGCAAGCTCGTTCGTATGGAAGTGTCGCTGCATGCGCCCCCACAGCTCGGCGCGCTGGTTCCACAGGCCTTCCACGACCAGCTCGAGGGAGCTGTTGCCCGTCGCCTTGGCGATACCCAGGTGGAACTCGCGGTCGCTCGCCTCGCGGATCGCGAAGTCGTCGACGTGCGTCTCCATCTTCGTCAGGCTCTGGCGCAGCACGTCGTAGTCCTGCTCGCGCGCCTTCGATGCGGCAAGCGCGGCGACTTCTCCCTCCACGAGCTTGCGCGCCTGGAGCAACTCGAAGGGACCGGGCCCGGCGTCGCGCTCCGCTACTCCCGGGGCTGCGCTTGCCGTGACGAAGATGCCGGTCCCCACACGGACCTCGACCAAGCCGCCCATCTCGAGAGAGATGATCGCCTCGCGCACGGAGGCACGGCTCACGCCGAGCGAGGTCGCGAGCTCCCGCTCCGCGGGCAGCCGTGCGCCGGGCGGAAACTCGCCGCTCGCGATCAGGCGCGAGATCTGGTCCGCAATCTGCCGGTAGAGCCGCCGGGGCTCGACTGCCTGCAAGGGCAAGGTTGGAAATCCTCCGTGGTTGGCATCTCGCCGCGCGTCGTCCCGGCCACGGGCATGCTGCCGGCGCGATGATCGACGCTCGCCGTCATCTTAGCTTCGGGGTATACTGTGGTCAAGTGGTCTAACCACCGGACCACAAATCCATCGTCGAAGTCTCCCACCCTCGCCGCGCCCCCTATGAAGATCACCGCCTGCCGCGTCATCGTCTGCTGTCCGGGACGCAACTTCGTAACGCTCAAGATAGAGACGGACGAGGGGCTGTACGGGATCGGCGACGCGACGCTCAACGGCCGCGAGCTCGCCGTGGCTGCGTACCTTCAAGACCACGTAACTCCCCTGCTCATCGGGCGCGATCCGGCCCGCATCGAGGATACGTGGCAGTACCTTTATCGCGGTGCGTACTGGCGGCGCGGGCCGGTCACGATGAGCGCGATTGCGGCGGTCGACACCGCGTTGTGGGACATCAAGGGCAAGCTCGCGCGCTTGCCGCTCTATGAGCTGCTCGGAGGTCGCAGCCGCGACGGCGTGATGGTCTACGGGCACGCCAATGGCCGCGACATCCCCGAGACGCTCGACGAGGTCGCGCGCTACATCGACCTCGGCTACAAGGCGATCCGCGCACAGTCCGGCATTCCCGGGCTCGCCTCCACGTACGGCGTCTCCAAGGACCGCATGTACTACGAGCCCGCGGATGCGGCAATTCCGACGGAAAACGTCTGGTCCACGGCAAAGTACGTCGACCACGCGCCGAAGCTCTTCGACGCCATCCGTGCACGCTTCGGGTTCGAGCATCACGTCCTGCACGACGTGCACCATCGCCTGACCCCCATCGAGGCGGGAAGGCTGGGCAAGTCGCTCGAGCCGTTCCGGCTGTTCTGGATGGAGGACCCGACGCCGGCGGAAAACCAGGAAGGATTTCGCGTCATCCGCCAGCACACGGTCACGCCGATCGCGGTAGGCGAGGTGTTCAACACGATTTACGACTGCCAGACGCTGATCACCGAGCAGCTGATCGACTACATCCGCGCCACCGTCGTACACGCCGGCGGCATCACGCATCTGCGGCGCATCGCCCAGCTCGCCGAGCTCTATCACGTCAGGACAGGCTGCCACGGCGCGACCGATCTTTCGCCGGTATGCATGGGAGCCGCACTGCACTTCGACAGCTGGGTTCACAACTTCGGCATGCAGGAGTACATGCGCCACACGCCTGAGACCGACGCAGTGTTTCCGCACGCGTATTTCTTCGAGAAGGGATATCTTCACGCCGGCGAGGCGCCGGGCCACGGCGTGGACATCGACGAGGCGCTCGCCGCCCGGTACCCCTACGCGCCCAACGCGCTGCCAGTCAACCGCCTCGAGGACGGAACGCTCTGGAATTGGTAGCGACGCGAGCCCGCAGCGAGGGGCCCCGTGCGCCAGCACGGGGATCGCGCGAGGCGAGTCGCCGCTGGCGGCCGACGTGCAAGCGGACAATTCATGCAGCGGTGAGAGGAGGCCGCGTGTCTAACTGCGGTCCAGCGTGCCCCACGCATCAGGCTCGCCGGCAGCGAGGCCTCACGCCGCAGTGTAATGCCCCGACTTGCCTCCGGATTTCTCGAGGAGGCGGATGTTCTCGATGCGCATCCCGCGCTCGACAGCCTTGCACATGTCGTAGATCGTGAGCAGGCCTACGGCGACCGCAGTCAGTGCCTCCATCTCGACGCCGGTACGGGAGACCGTCTCCACCGTCGCCTCCAGCGCGACGGCACCGGCACGCCCATCGATCGAGAACTCGACAGCCACGCGGGTCAGGGGCAGCGGATGCGCCAAAGGGATGAGCTCCGCCGTGCGCTTCGCCGCCTGAATCGCGGCAACGCGCGCAACGCCGAGAACATCGCCCTTCCGACTCGACCCCGAGCGGATGAGCTCGAGCGTGTCGGGCTGCATTGTGATCCGCCCGCTCGCCCGTGCGATCCTCTTCGTAGGCTGCTTCGCCCCGACGTCGACCATGTGCGCCTGACCGGTCGCGTCAAAATGGGTAAAATGAGGGGCTAGCTTCGCGGCCATCGCGCCAGAAACTTTTCGCAGTGGGCGGCCATCATAGCACCATGCTTAGCACGCGCTTGATGAGCGACGCCGCGCGTCGGGTCATTGCCGCCGCGGTCGCCGCATCGGTTGCTGTCGCCCCGCTGGCGCTGGCGCAGGAGAGTCCTCCGGTGTTCTCGGGAACCCCGGAACGCAAGCAGCCCGAGGCGCCAGTTCGGCCGGAGCTCCCGGAACTCGGCGATCCTTCCGGGGCGGACCTCTCCGCTGCGCAGGAGCGCAGACTCGGCGAAACGATAATGCAACAGATTCGCGCGAGCGGCGGCTATCTGTTCGATCCCGAGGTCAGCGGCTATCTCAACGACCTGGGCAACCGGCTCGTGACCGCCATCCCCGGCGCCCCGTTCGATTTCGAGTTCTTCGCGATGGCCGATCCGACGATCAACGCATTCGCGCTGCCCGGCGGCTTTGTTGGCGTGAACACGGGGCTGATTCTTCTCACGCAGACGGAATCGGAGCTCGCCTCGGTGCTCGGGCACGAAATTACGCACGTCACGCAGCACCATATCGCGCGCAGCATCGCGACCCAGCGCGACGCGACCTTGATGTCGCTGGCGGCGCTCGCCGCTGTCATCCTCGCCGCCCGCACGCGGGCGAGCGGCGATGCGACGCAGGCGGCTATCGCCTCGGCGCAGGGACTGGCGATCCAGACCCAGATCGACGCGACTCGCCACAACGAAGAAGAGGCGGACCGGCTCGGATTCGCACGAACCTACGCCGCGGGCTTCGATCCGAACGCCATGGCCACGTTCTTCGAGCGCTTGCAAAGAGCCGCAGTCTGGTTCGAGGGCAACTCGCCGGCGTACTTTCGGGATCACCCCGAGACCTATCAGCGGATCGCTGAGGCCCAGGCGCGCGCTTTCACCAAGCCGTTCCGCCAGGTGCCGGACTCACTGGACTTCCAGATGGTGCGGGCGCTGCTCAAGAGCTACGAGGGAACGCCGAGGGATGCAGTCCTGTTTTTCCAGGACGCAATCGCCGAGAAGAAATACAACAACGAGATCGCAGCTCATTACGGGCTCGTTGCTTCCTACTTGCGCGCCGAGGACTTCAAGAACGCCCGCGCCGAGCTCGCGACGCTGGAGAAGATGGCACCGCCGCATCCGATGATCGAAGGCGTCGCGGGGCAGGTGCTCATGCAATCGGGTCAGCTAAAGGAGGCGATCGCGCGCTACGAGGTGGCACTCGTCCACTACCCGAACAAGATGCAGCTCATCTACGACTATCCCGAAGCGCTGCTCAAGGACAACCAGCCCGCGAAGGCCGCCGCGTTCCTCACCACGCAACTGCAGCGATTCCCCAGCGACGGGCCGCTGCACCAGACTGCCGCCAAGGCCTATGCCGCGCTCGGCAAGCAGCTGCTGCAACACCTGCATCTTGCGGAGTTCTACGCCTGGCAGGGGAATCTGCGCGGAGCGGTGCAGCAGCTGGAGCTCGCAGTCAAGTCGGGCGACGGCGACTTCTACGAGAAATCAGTCGCGGAAAGCCGGCTGCGTGACGTGCGCCAGCAGCTCGCCGAGCAGGAGAAGGCGTCCGGCCGCGGCCGTCCCGGCTGACAAAGACCGGCCGCCGTTATCTCGGCAATGCGAAGCGGGGTCGTGGCGCCCCCCTGCGCGACGGATCGACACCGACTGCGAACCGTGGATCGGACTGCGTCGAGTCGATGAGTCGCCTGATCGCCAGCTCCTCGGCGCGGTCTATCCTGGCCCGCAGCGGGGTCACGTTGCTTGGCGCGGGAACGCTGACCTCGGCCGGCGTTTTGGCGACGCCGAGTCCCCGCAGCAGGCGCGAGACGCCCTCGGCCGAGCGCAACTCCTCCAAGTCGAAATGGTGGACGACGATCCCCTGCGGCTCGGCCAAGCGCTCCTCGTAGTACGCGGCGCGCGCACGAATCTCGAGAATGTACCAGAGGCAGAACCCGTTGATGCCCGCGGTCAGGAGATCACGCGAAGGGACGAGGTTCCTCGGATATTCCGGATCGAGATACCAAAGCCAGACGTTGCCCTTGTTCAGAAAATCGAGGCGGCTACGAAAGCTCAGGATCGTCGCGTAAGGGTCGCGCTCGAGGGTGATCAGATGAACTTGTCCCTCGGATTTGAGCCAACCAAGATTCTCGACGAGCCCCGCCTTCATCAGCAGGTGTGAGGTCTCCACGTAGTACCGACTCGGCGTCTGCGCAACGCGACGAAGCTTGGAGCGCCAGAAGGATTGTACTTTTTTCACGTTCCCCTCCGAGTTGAAGAGGGTCATGTGAGAAAGGTCAGGCGTATCGACGCCGAAGCGATCCCAGCCGATGATCTCGTGGTGGCACGTGGAGTCCGGGAGATTGTCCTGCAACAGCCGCGAGAGGTACGAAGTGCCACTGCGCCCAGTGGTCATCGTGAAGACGAAATCCTTCATTCGCGTCGAGGACTGCTCGCTGTGCGACTCTGAACCCGATTTGATCGCACCACGCGCCGAATGTTCTCGACGGCGAAAAATTTTTGCGTGTTGTTACAAAGTCGGGGCGAGTCCGGTGCGCGCCGCACCAGAGCGACGCATGCGACGAAAGCGGCGTGACTCTTGCCGGTGCACCCACCCGGTGCCGGCAGCTTCGAGACGTGTTGCGAGGGTCTCGCAGATCTCCGGGGTCGCGCCTCCGCGCCCCGGAGCGGATCACGCGCGGCGCAGAGGGATGAAGCGCAGGGCAACGCCGTTGTTGCAGTAACGCAGCCCCGTCGGCGGCGGCCCGTCGTCGAACACGTGCCCCTGGTGGCCCCCACAGCGCACGCAGTGGTACTCGGTGCGCTCGACGATGATTTTGTAGTCGGACTTCGTGCCCAGATGCTCGGGGATCAGGGTGAAGAAGCTCGGCCAACCCGTTCCGCTGTCGAATTTCATCGCCGACGTGAACAGCGGCAACGTGCATCCGGCGCAAACGAAGACCCCGGGCCGCTTCTCGTCGTTGAGTGGGCTGCTGAACGGCCGCTCGGTTCCCTCCTGCCGCAGCACGTTGAACTGCGCCGGGTCGAGAAGCTGCTTCCATTCGGCCTCGCTCTTCTTGACCGGGTCGAGCGTGAGCGTCACGTTGGCGCCCGGTGCGAGCAGGCTCTGCCAGTCGCGCTGCAACTGCGCAATGGGGGCTGCATTCTTGCTTCCGGCGGCGATGCTGCGGACTGCGAAGGGCAAGGAAAAAGCTATTGCGGGCAACGTTGCGAGAAACACGCGGCGGCGCACGTTCATCTCCTTCTCTCGGACGAGAGCGCTTTGCTGCGCCCGCTGCTCAGTCGAACCGGCGGGCGAAAAGCTTACGTTAATGCGCTTTCGCGCATAGTCGGCACAACGTTTTGATTCTCACAGCCTTTCTCCACGAACGCAACAGTGGCTGGCGAAGCAGATCCGATCGTTCCTGTAACTTTCTACAGTTGACAGCTTTCGTCGTGCCCCTAGAGTCCGTCCATGCGCTCGCCGCTGGGCGCGCATCTTCATCTCGTCTCGGGGGGAATGATGAAGATTCTCGTCATCGACGATCACCCGCTCATACAGGAAGCACTCAGGCACGTTCTCGTCGCGCTCGATCCGGCGCTCGAGCTGATCCAGGCACGCGACGCCTCGGAGACGCATGCTGCGCTTTCGCGCGAGCCCGACATCGACCTCATTGTTCTGGATCTGACCCTGCCCGGGAGCGATGGGTTCCAGCTGTTGACCGAGCTGCGCGCGGAATGGCCCGGCATGCCGGTGCTCGTGCTGTCCGCGACGCATGATCGCGTCACCGTCGAGCGTGCGCTCGACTTGGGCGCGATGGGTTTCATTCCCAAGACTGCGAACACACGGGTGTTGCTCGACGCGCTTCGCCTGGTGCTGTCGGGTGGCGTCTACGTTCCGACCGATGCCCCGGGCCTCGGTGGTGCGGTGCGCCCGAAAGCGGTGACGAAACCCGAGCAGCTGGGCCTCACCGTGCGGCAAGCGGACGTTCTGCGTCTCCTCGTCGAAGGCAAGCCGAACAAACTCATCTGCCGTGATCTGCGCCTGTCGGAGGGCACGGTCAAAGTTCACGTCAGCGCGATCCTGCGCGCCCTGAACGTACGCAACCGGACACAGGTGGTCATCGAGCTCGCCCGGCGCGGCGTGCGCTTCGGCCCGCCGCCGCCCACGATGCGTTGAAGCGGCGTCGCCGCGCCCGCGACTATGACCCCGGCCGCTGCGCTCGATCGGCGTCTCCTGGTGCGCGCTCGCGCGGAGCAAGTCGCCGCGCTGTACACGTATTGGGGCCGGACGACCGCTTCGATGGCTCTCGGCGGGCTGATCCTCGCCGTGGTCATGTGGCGCAGTGCTCCGCACGCGCAGCTGGGCGCGTGGCTCCTCGCGATTCTCGCGAATCAGGCATGGCGCTACGAGCTCACGCGCCGCTATTGGGCTGCCGCTCCTGCGCCAGAAGCGCGAGCGCCGTGGGGATACGCATGGGCGGCGGGCTCGACCGTCGCCGGAACGCTGTGGGGTATCGCCGGAGTGCTGTGGTTCACTCCGGGAGATCCCGGGCACCAGGCGCTGCTCATCGTGTGCCTTTTCGGTGTGATCCTGGGCGGGCTCAATCTCACCACGGTTCTCAAGCCCGCGTTCTACGGCTTCGTGCTGCCCGCTCTGCTGCCGCCGATCGCCCGGGTGGCGATCGAAGGCGATGAGGTACACGTCTTCATCGCTGCCGTTCTGCTCGTCGTACTCGCGTTCACGCTGCGCTTCGGGCACGCCCTGAACGACATGTTCACCGCGTCGCTCGCGATACGCTACGAAAACGTCGATCTCATCGGCGAGTTGCAAGCACAGTCGGCTGTTGCCGAGCGGGCGCGCGCCGAGGCCGAGGCGGCCAATCGCAGCAAGACGCAATTCCTCGCCGCGGCGAGTCACGATCTGCGCCAGCCTCTCCACGCCATGGGATTGTTCGCTGCCACGCTGCAGGAGAAAGTGCAGGACCGCGATGTACGCGGCCTCGTCGCGAGCATCAACGCCTCGGTCGAAGCGCTCGAGCAGTTGTTCAACTCGCTGCTCGACATCTCCAAGCTCGATAGTGGAGCTGTGATCCCGGACCGCAGCGCTTTTCCGCTGGCGCCGCTCCTCTGCCGCGTGAAGCAGGAGTTTGCGCCGCTGGCGACCGACAAGGGCCTGCGTTTCAGGGTCGTGCCCACGCAAGCGTGGGTCGAAAGCGATCCGGTCCTGCTCCAGCGCATCGTCGCCAACCTCGTTTCCAACGCCATCCGCTACACGAAGTGCGGCGGCGTCATCGTGGGCGCGCGACGCCACGATGAACACATCGCACTCGAGGTATGGGATTCCGGTGTGGGGATTGCCGAAGCGGAGCGCGAGCGCATCTTCGAGGAGTTCTATCAGATCGGCAACGTAGAGCGGCACAGCAGCAAGGGAAGCGGACTCGGGCTGGCCATCACTCGTCGGCTCGCCCGGTTGCTCGGGCATCCGCTCGAGCTGGATTCGCTTCCAGGGCGGGGCTCCCGATTCGTCTTGCAGCTCACGCGTGTCGCGGCCGTTCCGACGTCGCAACCATCGGCGCCCGTCGTGGCGCAGCGAACGCTGGCCGGGGCGCGGGTCGCGGTGATCGATGATGAGCGCGCTGTCGTTGACGGGCTGCGCGCTCTGTACTCGGCCTGGGGCGCCGAAGTCATCGCCGCGACCACGGGGGACGATCTGCTCGCGGCCCTCGGTAACGCGAGCGGTTATCCCGACCTTGTCGTGGCCGACTACCGCCTCGCTTGCGGGGAGCTGGGCAGCGAAGTGATCGCTAGGCTGCGCAGCGAGATCGGATCGCCCGTGCCGGCCTTGTTGATCACCGGCGACTCGACGGCGGTCTTGGGCGCTGCGTCCGAATGCGCCTGCGAAGTGCTGCTCAAACCCGTCCTTCCGGGCGAGCTCAAGGCTGCGTCGAGTCGCATCTTGGCTTCACAGGATGTCTTAGCATGAAAAACCATCTGCGAGTAACGATATAGCATCTTATCTTATTGTTTTTACTATATTCGTATACACCCGATAACAAAACAATAGTCCGCTCCTCGAGGGGCCTCGCACGCTAGACAGGAATAAAAAAAGCGCCCAGTAAGCTGGGCGCTTGAATACAGGCCGAGTTCGGGATGACCGATTAGGGTCGGGGGGTAAACCCGGCCTGTGGTGAACCTGAGTTTCGCTGAGGCTTGCGCCGGTCAGTGATGCCCATGACGAGAGCATGGGGACCACGCCCAATGTACATATTGTTTATGACATTAGAATTATAGCGCTTCCGCGGGGGAGCGCAACTGCGAAAAAACCCGGTGGTAGCGCGAGCCCCACCGGGTTGGACCGTCGGCCGCGGAACCGGCCGAGGACGACTGCTCTTAGTTCTGTGCCGGCGCTCCGCGCATACCGCGCTGCGCTTGCATGCGCTCGATTCCCGCCTTCAGTGTGTCGCGAACGACCGCTTTCTGATCCGGGGTGAAGGTCGCGTAGAGCGCGAGCCATGCATCGCGTGCACTCTTGCGCAATGCTTCGTTCTGCTGACGTAGGTTGTCCGCGAGCGTGGACACCGAGGCAAGATCGGGCTCCGCCTTGCCGAGCTCGGTCTGGAGAGCCGCACCTACCTGCTCAAAGTTTACGCGCATGGCTGCGTGGGCAGCCTTGGCTTGCGCCGCCGCGTTGTCCCACTGTAGCTGCTGCGATGTATTCAAATTCAGGTTTCCCTTTGCGTCGGAGAGCATCGCGAGCGGCGAGTCGAGGGCGTGTCCGGGCTGCGCCTGACAGGGAATGCCCAGAGCAAGGAACGCAGCAGCCGTGGCCGCGCAGAGCAGAGACTTCATTGCCATAGCCTTCCTTTCGTTGAGCCTTTACGGTCCCGGCGGATGCCGAGTCCCGTACACAAGGCGCAGCATAGCGGCCGCCCGTTGCGGAACCGTTGCGCGCCGCGTCAGTTTGGTAACGCAATGTTGCCGGAAGTACGCGCGATCGGCATGCATCGCGCGCCCAGGTCGCGTTTCCTCTGTAACGAGTCGTTGCCCGTCAGGACGAGCGTTACAATTCGTGACAACCGCCGCGAAGTCGACATTACGCGAAGTCGTAGGATGGACCCGCGATGAAGCACCCGAATTCGAAAATCCTCGTAATCGACGACGATCCGCGCCTGCGCGATCTGCTCGTGCGCTATCTTACCGAGCAGGGATTTCAGGCGAGCGCATTGCCCGATGGGCGCGATCTCGACAAGAAGCTCCAGCGCGATCCGCCTCATCTGCTGGTGCTCGATCTGATGTTGCCGGGGGAAGACGGCCTCGCGGTGTGCCGGCGGCTTCGGGGTTCAGGAGAGAGCGTGCCGATCATCATGCTCACTGCCAAGGGCGAGGATGTCGACCGCATCGTGGGCCTCGAGATGGGCGCCGACGACTACCTGCCCAAGCCGTTCAATCCGCGCGAGCTCGTCGCGCGCATCCATGCGGTGTTGCGCCGGCACACGGAGCGCTTCGCTCCGGGCGCGCCCGAGGCCGGCGGCAGGGTGACCTTCGGCCCCTATGTGCTCGATCTGTCCACGCGCACACTGCACCGCGGCGACACGCCTATCGCCCTAACCACGGGGGAGTTCGGTTTGCTCAAGGTGTTCGCCACCCATCCGCGGCAGCCTCTGGCGCGGGAGAAGCTCATGCTGCTCGCCCGCGGTCGTGATCACGATGTGTTCGACCGGGCGATCGACGTCCAGGTGTCGCGCCTGCGCAAGCTGGTCGAGCCCGACCCCGCTTCGCCGCGTTACATCCAGACCGTTTGGGGATTCGGCTACGTGTTCATTCCTGACGACGCCAAGGACGACGCGGCCGCCGGCGAGGCAGGGGCTTGAGCTTCAGACTCAGACTGTGGCCGCGCTCGCTGTTTGGCCGTCTCGCGCTGCTGCTGCTTGCGGTGATCGTCATCAGTCAGATCGCAGCGATCTACCTGTTCCGCCAGGATCGAGCGGCGCTGCTCGCCCGGCAGTTCGGCGATACGAAGCTCGTCGAGTTGCGCGCTCTGCGCACGATGCTTGCATCGGCCGACCCACGTGCGAACGACGCGACGCTCGCCCGCTACGGTGAGGCCTACCACGCCCGCATCGTGGCCGATGAGGAGCGCCAGTTCGTCGGTGGCCCGCCGCAGAATCCCCTGCTGACCGACCTCCAGGAGCGACTTCGCACCGAGCTCGGGCCCGACACGGAGCTGCGCATCCAGCCGCGACTGCAGTTGCTGTGGATCAAGCTGGTCACCAACGACCGTGCCTATTGGGCCGGGTTCCAGATGCCGCCGCGGGGTGAAGACGACCCCGGCAAAGCGCTCGAGTTGAGCCTCATCATTCTCGCTGTGCTTCTGGTCAGCGCCTATCTTTTCGCACGCTACCTCGCGCGCCCGCTGCGCCAGCTGAACGACGCGGTGGGCAGCCTCGGCCAGGGACGTGCTCCGTCGCCGCTGCCGGAGAGCGGGCCCTCGGAAATCGTGAACCTCAATCGCGGCTTCAACCAAATGCTCGCGAGCCTCGTGCAGAACGAGCAGGACCGCGCTGTACTTCTCGCCGGGGTCTCCCACGATCTGCGCACGCCGCTCGCCAGGCTGCGCCTGGGGCTCGAGGTGGGCACCCAGGACGAGCACGCGCGCCAAGCAATGATCGACGATATCGAGGAGATCGACAGGATCATCGATCAATTTCTCGATTTCGCGCGCGACGGGCATGAGACCCAGGTGAAGCCGGTCGATCTGAGCGCGTTGATCGCTGCTCTGGTCGAGCGCTATGCGCGCAGCAGTCAGATGGTCGAATTCAGGCGCGCGGAGCTGCCCCTCGTGCCGTTGCGCGGCACGGCGATTTCGCGGCTGGTGGCCAACCTCATCGACAATGCGCTGCGTCACGGAGCTCCGCCGGTCGAAGTGGAGGCACGCCTCGAAAGCGGAAGTGTCGTGATCGAGGTACGCGACCGCGGCCCCGGGATTCCGCCCGAGCAGGTTGATCGACTCAAGAGGCCGTTCGCCCGGGGCAACCCGGCCCGCAGCGGCATCCCCGGCGCAGGGCTCGGGCTCGCCATCGTCGAGCGCATCGCGCGCCTGCATTCCGGGACGCTGGAGCTAGTGCCTCGTACCGGGGGTGGCACGGTGGCGCGGGTGACTCTCCCCGTGCCTGCCCAGCGCGAAAAGCTGACGCTTTAGGACCCGTGGGCCGATAGGAGGACGACGATCGCCATCGCGGCGATGCCCTCTCCTCGCCCAGCAAAGCCCATGTTCTCCGTCGTTGTCGCCTTGACGTTCACCTGGTCGCGCGTCGCCCCGAGATCGGCAGCAAGGTTGCTCGCCATCGCCTGCAGATGAGGAGCAAGCCTCGGCGCCTGCGCGATCAGCGTGGCGTCGAGGTTGCCGAGGGCGTATCCGGCGCTTCGCGCCATGCGCCACACCCGGCGCAGCAGCTCGCGACTGTCGGCATCCTTATAGGCCGGGTCTGTGTCGGGAAAATGCGATCCGATGTCGCCGGCTCCGAGCGCGCCGAGCACGGCATCACATACGGCGTGCGCGAGGACGTCGGCATCCGAGTGACCGTCGAGACCCCGCTCGAACGGTATCGTCACGCCGCCCAGGACGAGGCGGCGCCCCGCCACGAGCCGGTGAGCATCGAACCCGTTGCCGACGCGGATCGCAGCCACCGCTCAGGTCCGCGAGCGCGCAGCCAGGATGGCCTCGGCCAAGGCGATATCTTCAGGGTAGGTGACCTTGATGTTCGCGCTACTGCCCTGGATCAGCCTCGGCTTTACGCCGAGCGCTTCGATCGCCTGGGCCTCGTCGGTCACTTTCGCAGGATCGGCCTTGCGCAGCGCGTGCTGCAGGATGGCGAAGCGGAACATCTGCGGGGTTTGCGCGCACCACAAGCCCTCGCGCGCCTCGGTCGAGGTAGCGCGCAACCCGGCGCCCGTTTCCGCTCGCTTCAGCGTATCGGCGAGCGGCACGGCGAGAAGCCCACCCACCGGCTCGTCCTCCAGCTCGTGCAGCAGCCGATGCAGCGTGGCGACGTCGAGACAGGGACGTGCCGCGTCGTGCACGATGACCCAGTCCTCCGCCTGCGCATGGCCGCTCAGCGCGGCCAGCCCATTGCGCACCGATTCGGTCCGGGTCGCGCCGCCGCAGTACAGAGGCTCGACGCCCTGGATCGAGCCGATGCGCTCGCCGTAGTCCTTGTCGTCTTTCGCCAGCACGACGAATACGCCGTCGAGCACGACGGCGCCGTGCAACGAATCGATCGTACGCCTGAGCAGCGGCACGCCGGCGATCGGAACGTACTGCTTGCGCAGTCGATCGCCGAATCGAGTGCCCGTTCCCGCCGCGGGAATGAGCGCGAACCGACTTTGCGCGGCCATGGCTATTTTTCGCTCGCGAGCGAGACTGTTGTGGAGCACACCGCCAGCGACCGCCCGGCCGGCTCCACAGCGAGGGCACTAGTCTAGCAGGAGTGCGCCCCGCTGCTCGCCGTAGCCATCAGCAAGGACTGCAACGCCGCGCGTATCCGGGTGGGGATCGCCGCCGGACGGCGGCTCGCCCGGTCGACCCACACATGGACGAAGTGGCCGCTGGCGGAAGGGTCAGCCTCGCCCTGCCGGAACAATCCGATCTCGTAGCGCACCGACGTATTGCCGAGCCTCGCGACGCGCAGCCCGGCGTCGACTACCTCGGGAAAGGTGAGCGACTTGTGGAACCGGCATGCGGTCTCGACCACGATGCCGATCGTCGGAGACGCGTGTATGTCGAGCCCGCCGGCGCGGATGAGGTGTTCGTTCACGACGGTGTCGAAATACGAATAGTAGGTCACGTTGTTCACGTGTCCATACGCGTCGTTGTCCATCCATCGGGTGGCTATGGAGAGGAAGCTCAGGTAGCTCGCTCGATCATTCATGCGCTGCGCAGCCGCGCGTCGAGCAGCTCGACCCAATGCCGGACCGGCCGCTCCGTTCCCGAGGCAAGGTGCATCATGCAGCCGATATTTGCGGTGGCGATCACCTCCGGGTCGCCCGCTTCCAGCGCGCGGAGCTTGCCCGCCCGCAGCTCGTGCGAGAGTTCGGGCTGCAGGATCGAGTAGGTGCCTGCGGAGCCGCAGCAAAGATGCGCGTCGGCGACTCGCGCGAGCTCCAGACCGATCGCCTCCAGGATCTCTTCGATGCGTCCCTTGAGCTTCTGCCCGTGCTGCAGCGAGCAAGGCGTCTGCACCGCGACGCATAGCGGGCCGCGATCCATCGCGACCTGAGGAGCGAGGCGCTTCCATTCTGCGCCGACGATCTCAACCGGGTCGCGAGCAAGTTCCGCGATCCGCTTGGCCCGCTCGGCGTAGGCGGGGTCGTCCTTGAGGAGCGCACCGTAGTCCTTGACGGTGACCCCGCAGCCGCTCGCGGTGACGACGATCGCTTCGGCGCTGCGCTCGACCTCGGGCCACCATGCATCGACGTTGGCACGAGCGCGCAGCAGAGCTTCCTCGTGCGCGCCGAGGTGAAGGCTGAGCGCGCCGCAGCAGCCGGATCCGGCGGCGCGAACGAGCGAGATGCCGACGCGGTCGAGAACGCGGGCCATCGCGGCATCGATCGACGGCGCGAGCGCCGGTTGCACGCAACCAACGAGCACCAGCATCCGGCGCGAATGTCTCGGCCTAGGCCATGCTCCAGCGCGCTCTACCTTGGGCACGCTGCGCGCGAGCGCCGCCGGGAGCAGCGGTCGCAGCGCCCGTCCCGTCGCGACGGCGGCCGCGAACAGCGGGCCCGAGGTCAGGGCACGACGCAGGACCCAGCGCCGCGCTGCTTCCAGGCGCCGCCGCGGAACGCGCTGCTCGACCACGCGGCGTCCGATCTCGACGAGCCGTCCATAGCGGACCCCGGAGGGACAAGTGGTTTCGCAGCTAAGGCAGGTGAGGCAGCGGTCGAGATGCAGACGGGTGCTCTCGGTGACTTCAGCTCCCTCGAGCATCTGCTTCATGAGGTAGATTCGGCCCCGCGGGCTGTCGAGCTCATCGCCGAGCAGCTGGTACGTCGGACAGGTGGCCGTGCAGAAACCGCAGTGCACGCAGCTGCGCAGGATGGCATGAGCCTCGCGGCCGTCCGCGCTTTCGCGAATGAAGTCGGCGAGATGCGTTTCCAAATCTCAGACGCCGGCGTAAAGGCGCCCCGGATTGAAGATCCCCGCCGGGTCGAAGGCGGCCTTGAGCTTGCGATGGATCGCCAGCATGGGTGGCGGAAGCGGCTGGAAGACGCCCGCCGACTTGTCGGCGCAACGAAAGAGCGTCGCGTGCCCACCGTGGCTCTGTGCCCATTCGCGCACACGCCGCGCCTGATCCGGGCCGTAGCCCGACTCGCCCTTGCTCTTCGCGGGCCTCAGCCAGCGCAGTGCTCCTCCCCACTCGAGCAACTGCTCGCCGTCGAGGTCGGCATACGGAGCGGTCGACTTCACGGATAGCCGCCAGAGCGGCGCCTCGGCGGCGTCGCGGCCGAAGAACGGATGGCCCTGTTCGCGCACCGAGACCCAGAACGCGTCGGCGTCATCGAGCGCCGTGCCGCCCAGCCGGCGCACCGCACCCTCGACCGCCGCCTTCGCGCCCGAGAAACGGGCGTACAGGCGTCCATCGTGGTAGCAGCTCGCCGACAGAGGCAGCGCTTGCGCGCCCCATTCGTTGCCGCGCTGCAGGGCGAGCTGCGGCGTGAGCTCGTAGACGCGCGTCGCTTCGGCTTTCGGCAGGGGCACGCATTTCAGCGATGCCTCCAGGATGATCCCCAGCGTGCCGAGCGAGCCGGCGACGAGCCTCGATACGTCGAATCCGGCGACATTCTTCATCACGCGTCCGCCGAACGCGAGGTCGTCGCCCTGGCCGTCGAGCAGACGCACGCCGAGCACCGCGTCGCGCACGGCGGCCGCGTAGGCGCGCCGGGGGCCGGAAAGACCGGCGGCCACGCAGCCGCCGAGCGTGGCCGTCGCCCCGAACGCCGGGGGCTCGAAAGCGAGCATCTGCCCCTCGCCGCGCAGTGTCGACTCGACCTCGGCGAGCCGCGTCCCGCAACGTGCCGTGATCACCAGCTCGGTCGGATCGTAGTCGACGACCCCGGCGTAGGCGGTCGTGTCGAAAACCTCGCCGACGAGCTCTTGCCCATAGAAATCCTTACTGCCGCCCCCGACGAGACGCAGTGGCGTCTTCCCGGCGCTGGCGCTCCGCACGCGGCCGCGCCAATCCTCGAGCACTTCACTGGAGCCGGTCCACGGCTGCGTCATTGCTGCTGCGCCTGCGCTCCGGCCGGCTCGAGGCTCGCGATGCGCTCGGACTCCTGCACAGCATCGGCCGCCCACTCCCGCATCGCCGGCAGGCCGAGCAGGGTCCGCTGGTAGCTATCGGCCACGCCGTCGAGCACGACGCCGTAGGTCTGGAAACGAAACGCGACCGGGCACCAGAAAGCATCGACGATGCCGAAAGCTCCGCACAGGAAATCCCCGGAAGCCCCGAAGCGCGATCGACCCTCGGTCCACACGGCAACGATGCGCTCGATGTCGGCCGCAGCCGCGGGCGAAGGCGTCTTCCTCAAGCGCAAGCGCACGTTCATGCTCAACTCTTCGCGCAGCCACGGGAAGCCGGAGTGCATCTCTGCGCTTACGCTCCGCGCCCAGGCGCGGGCAATCGCAGCACCGGGCCACAGTCCTGGGTGCCGCTCCGCGAGGTACTCGGCGATCGCCAGCGAGTCCCAAACCACCGTTTCGCCGTCGCGCAGGACCGGAACGCGGCCCGACGGCGAGATCGCTCGCAGTCGCTCCTGCGATCCCGGCTGATAGAGGCCGATTCGCTCCTCCCGAAACGCGATGCCCGCCGTCTTCATGACGACCCACGGGCGCAGCGACCAGGATGAGTAATTCTTGTTTCCGATGTAGAGCGTATACATCCCGATCCTTGCTACAGAGGCACGGTCTTCCCCGGATTCATGATGTTGTACGGGTCGAGCGCGCGCTTGATGGCGCGCATGAGGTCCACGGCATCGCCGTGCTCGCGCACCAGTGCATCGAGCTTGTGCCATCCGATACCGTGCTCACCGGTGCACGTGCCGCCCATAGCGATCGCGCGCAACGAGACGTTGCGGGCCAGCGCTTCGGCGCGCTCGCGCTCCGCCTTGTCGTCGGAATGAAACAGAACGATGAGGTGGAAGTTGCCGTCGCCGACGTGACCGACGATGGGCGCCGTGAGGCCGCTCCTGTCGACCTCCGCCCGGGTCTCGAGAATGCAGTCGGCGAGGCGCGAGATCGGAACGCAGGCGTCCGTTGCGAACGAGGTAGTCCCCGGCCGGTACGCAAGCGCCGCGTAATAGGCCGCGTGCCGCGCTTTCCACAGCCGCGAGCGATCCTCAGCTTGCGTCGCCCAATCGAACGCACTGCCTTCGTGGTCGGCGCAAATTGCCTGCATCGCTTCGGCCTGCTCCCGCACCGAAGCCGGCGAGCCGTGAAACTCGAAGAACAACGTCGGTTTCGCCGCCAAGCCCTCGAGCTTCGAGTAACGAATGCAGGCATCCATCTGGACTTCGTCGAGCAACTCGATGCGAGCCACAGGGATCCCGGTCTGCATCGCCTGGATGACGGTGTGGATCGCCGGGGCGAGGCCCGGAAACTGGCAGACCGCCGCTGAGATTGCCTCGGGCACGCCGTACAGCCGAAGCTGGATTTCGGTGATCACGCCGAGCGTGCCCTCGGCGCCCACGAACAGGCGCGTCAGGTCGTAGCCCGCGCTCGACTTGCGCGCGCGACCGCCCGTGCGCACGATGCGGCCGTCGGCTGCCACGACCGTGAGGCCGAGCACGTTTTCGCGCATCGTCCCGTAGCGAACGGCGTTCGTTCCCGACGCCCGCGTAGCGGTCATGCCGCCGATCGTCGCATTGGCGCCGGGATCGATGGGAAAGAACAGGCCCGTGCCTTTCAGCTCAGCGTTGAGCTGCTCGCGAGTAACACCGGCCTCGACGCGGCAATCGAGATCTTCCGCATTCACCTCCAGCACGCGATTCATCTGCGACAAGTCGAGGCATACGCCGCCATAGAGTGCGGCCACGTGCCCTTCGAGCGAAGTGCCCACGCCGAAGGCGATGACCGGGACCCGGGTCATGCTGCACAGGCGGACGATCGAGGCAACCTCCTCGTTCGAGCGGGGAAACACGACGACGTCTGGCAGCGCCGCATCGGCGAGCCCCTCGCCGTGGCTGTGTTGCTCGCGCACGGCTTGCGCGGTGACGGCGCGGTCGCCGTACTCGCCACAGAGCTTCGTCACCAGCGCGGCGACCTTGGTCGGATCGGGACGAACCAATGCCGGCGTTTCCATGAGAGGCCTCGCCTAGAAGCGCGGGAGCTCGGGATGTCGCAGCTCGCCACGATGGACATGCATCCGCCCCATCTCGGCGCAGCGATGCAAGGTCGGCACAGCCTTGCCCGGGTTGAGCAGCGCGTCCTGATCGAAAGCCCGCTTGACGGCGTGGAATCGCTCGAGCTCGGCCGGCGCGAACTGCACGCACATGTCGCCGAGTTTTTCCACGCCGACTCCATGCTCCCCCGTGATGGTGCCGCCGACCTCGATACAGAGCTCGAGGATGCGCGCGCCGAACTCCTGCGTCTTCGCGGCGTCTCCCGGGCGGTTGGCGTCGTAAAGGATCAGCGGGTGCAGATTGCCATCGCCGGCATGAAAGACGTTCATGCAGGGGAGTCCGTATTCGCGCGACAGCTCGGCGATTCGCGTAAGCACACCGCCCAACGCGCGCCGCGGTATCGTCCCATCGCAGCAATAGTAGTCGGGCGAGATGCGGCCCGCCGCAGGGAATGCGGCCTTGCGCCCCGACCAGAAGCGCTCCCGCTGCGCAGTGCTGCGCGAGACCTCCACGCGGATCGCCCCGCTCTGGGTGAGCAGCGCCTGGATCAACGCCGCTTCCTCCTCGACCTCGGCGTTGACGCCATCGGTCTCGCACAGCAGGATCGCCGCGGCGTCCTGCGGGTACCCCGCGTGCACGAACGGCTCGACCGCGGCGATCGTGAGGCGGTCCATCATCTCCAGGCCCGACGGCACGATGCCAGCGCCGATGACTGCCGCCACCGCGTCGCCGGCCTTGGCGATGTCGTCGAACGCCGCCATCACGCATTTCGCGTCTTGCGGCTTGGGCGTCAGCTTCACCGTGACCTCGGTGATGACCGCCAGCAGCCCCTCGGAGCCCGTGATCAGCGCGAGCAGATCGTAGCCCGGCGCATCGAGCGCATCGCCTCCGAGCTCAACCACCTCGCCGGTGATCAACACGGCCCGAACCCGCCGCAGGTTGTGCACGGTCAGTCCGTACTTGAGGCAGTGCACGCCGCCCGCGTTCTCGGCTACGTTCCCGCCGATCGTGCAGGCAATCTGCGACGACGGGTCCGGCGCGTAGTACAGGCCGTGAGGAGCCGCCGCCTCCGAGATCGCCAGGTTGCGCACCCCGGGCTGGACGATCGCCGTGCGCGCCAGCGGATCGAGCGCAAGAATGCGCTTGAATTTCGCGAGCGACAGAACCACACCCTCGCGATGGGGAACCGCACCACCCGAGAGGCCGGTCCCGGCGCCGCGCGCCACCACGGGTACACGCGCAGCATGGCAGAGCTTGAGGATCTGCACGACCTGCGTCTCGTTTTCCGGCAGCAGCACGGCGGGGGGCAGCTCGCGAAAGAGCGTAAGGCCGTCGCATTCGTAGGGCCGCGTATCCTCGGCAGCGGTGAGGATCGCGTCGGCTGGAAGAACTTCGCCGAGCGCTGCGAGCAAGGCTGGATTGAGCATGGAGGACCGCGGCGTTCCTGCCGTGCATTATTTCACAAAGCCCCTGCGCAGACCACGAGCAAACGCCGGGTCGGCCTGGAGTAGAATGCGCCTCCCCGGTGCACTTCACGTCGAAGGCGCAGCCATGAATCAGACCCGATGCCGGTGTTGTGCGATCGTGCTGCCGCTCGTCCTTGCCGCTGCCATCGCAACGACCACGCATGCCCTTGCGCAGACCACGCTCAGGATCAATATCGCCATCGCCCAGAACTCGCATTACGGCGTGGCGATCGACACCTTCGCACGCGAAGTCGAGAAGCGAACCAACGGACGCTACAAGATCCAGACCTTCTACTCCGGCGCGCTCGGTGCCGAACGCGAATCCGTCGAGGGCGTGCAGTTGGGGACCCTCGATCTCACGCTCACCTCGACGGGTCCGTTGCCCAACTTCGTGCCCGAGATTGCGATCCTGGACATCCCGTTCCTGTTTCGCGACTACGCGCACGCGCGCGCGGTGCTCGACGGGCCGATCGGGCAGGAATTGCTGGCGAAGTTCCCGCCGAAGGGCATGGTCGGCCTCGCGTGGGCGGAGAACGGATTCCGGCACATGACCAACAGTAAGCACCCGGTCAACCAGCCTGACGATCTCAAGGGGCTGAAGATGCGGACGATGGAGAACCCGATTCACATCGAGGCCTATCGCCAATTTGGGATTCAGCCCACGCCGATGGCGTTCACCGAGGTGTTCACGGCGCTGCAGCAAGGCACTGTCGACGGTCAGGAGAATCCGCTTTCGGTGATTACTTCGGCGAAGCTCGATCAGGTGCAGAAGTACCTCTCGCTGACCGGGCACGTCTATTCGCCGGCGATCTTCCTCATGAACAAGGCGCAGTGGGATCGGCTGTCCGACGCCGACAAGCAGACTTTCCTCGAAGCTGCGAAGGAAGGGGTCAAGGCGAACCGCGCGCGCGTGGACGAGGACGAGCGCAAGGCGGTGGCGGACCTTCGCGCCAAGGGGATGAACGTCGTCGAAAACCTGGACAAGGCGAAGTTCCAGGCGGTGCTCGTCCCGGTTTATGCCGACTTCGGCAAGCGCTTCGGTCAGGCGAACATCGATCGGATCAAGAACTACCGCCCGCAGTAAGCTCCGCCCGGGCTTCACCGATAGCCGAAGATCCCCGGCAGGAAAGTGCTGACCCAGGGAAAGAGCGAGAGCAGCACCAGCACCCCGATCTGCGCCCAGAGGAACGGCCACAGCTCGCCGACGAGCCTCGCGAGCGGCACGCGCGCAACCACCGAGGTGACAAAGAGCAGGCCGCCGACCGGCGGCGTAATCATTCCCATCGTCAGGTTGACGATCACGATGATGCCGAACTGAAGATCGGAAATACCCAGCGCGTGGGCTATTGGCGCGAGGATGGGCACCAGCACGACTATGCCCGGCAGCGGTTCGATGAAGATGCCGAAGACGAGCAGAAAGGTGTTGACGGCGAATAGAAAGGCGAGCGGCTGGAGCTGAAGCGCGACGATTGCCGCCGTGAGTTCCTGCGGGACGCGCGATATCGTGAGCACCCAGGCGAAGGCGGCCGACATCGCCACGATGATCAGTACGGACGCTGTCATCAGCGCGGAGCGAGCAAGGATCGCGGGCAGCGCGCGCCACTCGAGCGAGCGATAGATCACGCGCCCTGCAAACAGCGCGTAGAACACGGCGATGACCGACGCCTCCGTCGGCGTGAACGCGCCAGAGGCGATCCCGCCGAGAATGAGCACCGGCAGCGCCAGCGCCGGCAGCGCGCGCCAGGTGTTTGCGACGTACTCGCGCCAGCCGTAGCGCGCGGTCGAGCCGCGATAGTGCCGCCGAAGCGAGATCACGTGGTTAATGGCTGCCATGGCGAGCGCGATCACGACGCCGGGCAGCACGCCAGCGATCAGCAAGCCGACGAGGCTCACCTCGGGGTAGGCGAGCGCGTAGATGATCATGCTGATCGACGGAGGGATGATCGGACCGAGGATGGACGTGGCTGCCGTCAACGCAGCCGCATACTCGGGCCGATAGCCGTCGTCGCGCATCATGCGGATCATGATTGCCCCGGGCCCCGCGGCGTCGGCCAGCGCCGAGCCCGAGATGCCGGAGAAAAAGGTCAGCGCCAGGATATTGGTGTGGCCCATGCCGCCACGGAAGCGCCCGACGAACTGCGATGCGAAACGCAATAGCACTTCCGAGAGCGCCCCGCCCGTCATCAGCTCCGCAGTCAGGATGAAGAATGGCACGGCCTCCAGTGCGAAGATGTCGATGCCCGAGAAAACGTATTTCGGCAGAGCGAGCAGCGGCAATCCTCCGTCGAAGAGCATTGCTGCAAGCGTGGCCCCGCCGAGGGCGAACGCGACCGGAAGGCCCAGCGCCAGGAGCAGACTGCAGGCGATGAACAGCGTCGCGACCATCGTCGTTCACATCTTAGCCGCCTCGCCGTCGAACTCTCCGTCCGCGAGCAAGCGGCGCTCCCTGACATACGCCCGGGCCATGAGCAGCAGGTGGGCCGTGAGCAGCGCAAAGCCCACCGGGATCGCGAGATAGACGGCGCCGACGGGTATCTGCAGCACCGGCGTGGTCTGCGCCCAGGTAAGAGCGGCATAGCGCGCACCGGCGACCACCATGAAGGCGAAGAACGCGAGCAGCAGAACGACGATGGCCGCGCGAATGCCCGCCGCGCGGCGCGGCGGCAGGGTGTCCTGCAGGGTCTCGATCCCAACGTGACCGCCGTAGCGAAGAACCAGTCCGCTGCCGATGAACGTCAGCCAGATCATCAGATACCTCGATACCTCTTCGGCCCAGAGGATCGAAACGCCGGTCGTATAGCGCAGCACGACGTTGGCAAAGACGATCGTAGCCATCGCGGCGAGCATCGCGATTACCGCCCAGCGGTTGGCCGCGCGCAGGGCGCGGTCGAGGTCGTCGATCATCTTTGTCCGGACGTCGCGCGCCGCGTCCTTCGCGGCGCGAGCGCGAATTGTCGCATGCACGGTGACGCGCCCGGGCGGGCATCGTCCTGTCTATAATGGCGGCCACTGCCTCCGTTGCCTCTGCTTGGGGCCCAAGGCGAACGATGCACCCTGGGGAAATCTACGCGAAGACCGAAGCGGGCACGCTCGAGCTCAAGGAGCGCAAGCTCAATCTGCCCATCGCGCTACGCAGCCTGCTCATCATGATCGACGGCAACCGGACCGTCGGCGAACTGCTGGAGCGCGCGCAGGCGCTCGGGGTCGATGCCGGCGCGCTCGCCACCCTCGAGCGCTCGGGCCTGATCGCGCGACGCTTCGCCGCTCCGTCGGCTACGCGGGCGGGGCCGGCGCCCGAGACCGTCAGCGAGAACGACGCCGAGCGCTTCGTCACCGCACAGCGGAAGCTGAGCGACATCATCAACGAGCATCTTGGCTTTCGCGGCTACCTGCTGATGATGCGCCTGCAGCGGGCCGAGAATCTGCGGGACCTCCACGACTTCCTGCCCGATTTCGCGCAGGCGCTGGTCAAGCGCGTCGGCGTCGACGCCGCGGCGCCTATCGTGGCGGAGCTCGAGCGAATGATCGTCGCACCGCGCTGAACAGCGGCGTCAGCGACGGATGAGCGCCCGATAGGCGCCAAAAGTAAGCACGGATGCTACGGCGATTGCGGTCGCCATCGGCCTCTGCGTGCCGTCGAAGGTCATCCCGACGAGCAGCGCGGCGGTCGAGGCGAGCAGAAGCTGGCAGAACGACAGCAGCGAGGATGCGCTGCCCGCGATCTCGGGAAACGGCGTCAGCGCGCCCGCGGTAGCCTGCGGCATCGTCGTCATGAAGGCCACCATGAACGCGAACATCGGCACGACGATCGCGAGCGGATGCGTCACGCGCACCCACGCGAGCAGCGCTACCGCGAGTCCCGATACCAGCATGAGAGCGGTGGAATACTGGAGCATGCGATCGATGCCGAGCCGCGCGACAAGCCGGCTGCCGATCGTCGAGCCGGTGATGTTGCCGGCCATCACGATGCCGAAGAGCAGGCCGAAGCCTTCCTCCCCCGTCCCGATCACGCTCACGAACACGAACGAGCTTCCCGCCAGGAAGGCGAATAGCCCGCTCGTCGCGAACGCCGCGATGAGCAGGTAACCAAGATAGGCTCGCGAACGCAGCAGGCGCGCGTAGTTGCCGAGCATGACTCCGACTTTCATCGCCTGGGGGCTGCGGCTCCGGATCGTTTCGGGCAGCGCGAAAATCACGCCGGCGAGCGCCGCCACACCGTACACGGCGACGAAGATGAAGTTCGCCTGCCAGCCGAACCACACGTGCAGGTGGCTGCCGATGATCGGCGCGACGACCGGGGCGATGCCGAGAACGACGCCCATCAGCGAGAGCATCCTCGCCGCCTGTTCGCCGGCATAAAGATCGCGCACGACCGCGCGCGGGACGACGGCGACGCTGGCCATGGCCACGGCCTGAACGACGCGGCCGGCGATCAGGGTGTCGATATTGCGTGCTGCCGCGCATACGGCCGACGCCGCGATGAAAAGACCGAGCCCGCCCATCAGCGCCGGGCGGCGGCCGAAGCGATCGGTGAGCGGTCCCACGACGATTTGCGCCGCGCCCCAGGCGTACATGTAGAGAGAAAGCGTGAGCTGGACCTTTTCGTCGCTCGCCGCCAGGGCCTTGGCCATCGAGGGCATCGAGGCAAGGTAGATGTCCATCGCGAGTGGCGCGACCGCGATGAGTCCGCCCAGCAGCAACGTCATGCCGTGCCGATCCGGCCTCAGCATGCGTCGCCCGGCGCAGCCGTGCCGCGCCGCCTCAGATGCATCGGCCGCCGTCGACTTCCAGGCAGGCGCCGGTGATGAAGCCGGCTTCGTCGGAAGCGAGGAACACTGCCGCGCTCGCCACGTCGGCAGGCCGCGACAGTCGTCCCAGCGGGATCGTGGCGATGAACTTGGCGCGCAGCTCCGGCGTGTCGCCGCCCATGAACTCCGCGAGCAGCCCCGTCTCGCCGGCCACGGGGTTGATCACGTTGACGCGAATGCGATCCGGCGCGAGCTCCGCCGCCATCGAGCGGCTGGTGACGATCGCTGCTCCCTTGCTGCCGTTGTACCAGGTCAGTCCCGGTCGCGGGCGCACGCCCGCCGTCGAAGCGATGGTGATGAACGCGCCTCCGCCCTGCCTGCGCATGACGGGCACCGCGTGACGCGCGCTGAGAAAGAGGCTCTTCACGTTCACCGCGTAGATGCGGTCGAACTCGGCCTCGCCGACCTCCAGCATCGGCCGGTTGCGATGCGTGGTCCCCGCGTTGTTGACGATCACGTCGATGCGCCCGAAGGCATCGAGCGTGCCGCGCACCAGCGCAGCGACATCGGCGTCGACCGCAACGTCGCCGCTGAGGAATATCGCCTCGCCACCTTCCGCCGCGATACCCGCCGCGACGCGCCCGCCGCCGTCGACGTTGATGTCGTTGGCGACGACTCTCGCGCCTTCGCGGGCGAAGCGGGTGGCGATGCCTTCGCCGAACCCGGACGCGGCGCCGGTGACCAGCGCCACCTTGCCGGCGAGCCTCAAGGCGCGCCTCCGCGCCTGCGCGAGCGCTCAGCCGTCGCCATGGCGCAACACGACCGTCTTGAGCACAGTGAAGCCGTAGAGCGCCTCGAAGCCCTTCTCCCGACCGTAGCCCGAGTGTTTCACGCCGCCGAAAGGCAACTCGATCCCGCCGCCGGCGCCGTAGCTGTTGACGAACACCTGGCCGCTCCTGATCGCGCGAGCCATGCGCAGCTGCCTCGCGCCGTCGGCCGTCCACACGCCGGCAACGAGTCCGAAGTCGGTGCCGTTGGCGAGGCGCACGGCCTCGTCCTCGTCGTCGAACGCCATCGCCGTGAGGACTGGCCCGAAGACTTCTTCGCGCGCGATGCGCGCCCCTGCAGGAACGTCGCGCAGAAGCCGCGGCGCGACGTAATAGCCGCGCGAAGGAGCGTCGCCTGCGATGCGTCCCCGGGCAACCGTCGCGATCCCGTCGCGCTCCGCCTCGGCGAGAAAGCCCTGCACGCGCTCGAGCTGTGTAGCGCGGATGAGCGGCCCGCAATCCAGATCAGCCAGCGCTGGCCCGGCCTTGAGCGCAGCGAAGCGCTGTCCGAGACGCTCGAGCAGCTCTTCGTAGCGCGAGCGCTCGACGAGCAGCCTGCTGCCGGCGGAACAGGTCTGGCCGGCGTTCTGCACGATGGCGTTGACGATAACGGGCAGCGCCGTGTCGAGGTCGGCATCCGCGAACACGACCTGCGGACCTGTCCCTCCGAGCTCGAGCGCGACCGGGCAGTGTCGCTTCGCCGCCTCTTGCGCGACCCACGCCCCGACTGCGGGCGAGCCCGTGAACGAGAGGTGATCGATGCCCGCGTGCATCGCCAGCGCGCCGCCGGCCTCGCGGCCGAGACCGGTGACGATGTTGAGCGCGCCGGGCGGCAACCCGGCTTCGGCGGCGAGCTCGGCGACGCGCAGCAGCGACAGGCACGCGTCCTCCGCGGGCTTGACGACGCAGGCGTTGCCTGCGGCGAGCGCGCCGCCCACGCTGCGGCCGAAAATCTGCAGCGGATAGTTCCACGGAATGATGTGTCCGGTGACACCATGCGGCTCGCGCAAGCCGAGAACGGTGAATTCGCGCGGATAGGGAATCGTCACGCCGTGCAGCTTGTCGGCCGCGCCACCGTAGAACTCGAAATAGCGCGCGCAGGCCGAAACATCCGCCTGCGCCTGTTTGATCGGTTTGCCGCAATCCCGCGCCTCGATCAGCGCCAGCTCTTCCGCGCGATCGAGGACGCGCCGCGACAGGGCGAGGAGAAGCCGCCCCTTGTCTGCCGGCGCGAGTCTGCCCCAGGCGCCGTCGCACGCGGCGCGCGCCGCCGCGACGGCGGCGTCGACATCGGCCGCCTCGCCGCGCGCGATGGCAGCGAATGCCGCGCCCTCCGAAGGGTCGATCATGGGCAGGCTTGCGCCGGAGGCGGACCCCGTCCACCGGTTGGCGATGAAGTGCGCGACGGGAGTCGTTATCGACGGCCACGCCGGTTGCGGCGCGTTCATCGCGGCGGCCTGAATTTGTGCGCGAGGGTGTACTCGTCGGTGCGCGGCACGTAGCTGATGCCATCGCGCATCGCCCACAGGCTGACCTGGTGATACAGCGGCACGATCGCGGTGTCGCTGATCGCGAGCTCCGTGGCGCGCTGCAGCAGCGCTTCGCGTTTCGCATCGTCCACGGTCACCAGCGCCTCCTCGAGCAGCAGATCGACCTTCGCGTTCGAGTAGTGGCCGCGGTTCGCGGTGCCGAAGCCCTTTTCCTTGTTCACCGTGGCGATCAGCGCTTTGAGCGGACTCGAGGCTTCGCCCGTGCCCGAGCTCCAGCCAACGAGCAGGAAGCTGAACTTGAACTCCGTACCTTGCGGGAAGAACGTCGCCGAGGGCATCGCCACCACACGCGTGACGATACCCACATGAGTCAGCATCTGGGCGACGGCCTGAGCCACCTTCGCGTCGTTGACGTAGCGGTTGTTCGGCGAATGGATCGTGAGACCGAAGCCGTTGGGGTAACCTGCCTCGGCGAGCAGCTTCTTCGCGCCTTCCGGATCGAAGGCCTCGGGCTTCAGGCTCTTTGAGTAGCCGAAGAAGCCTTCGGGCAGGAGCTGCCCCGTAGGAACGGCTTGCCCTTCCATCACGCGCTCCGCGAGCGCCTGGCGGTTGATCGCCTTCGAGATCGCCTTGCGCACGCGCGGATCCTTCAGCGGATTTGCGGCGAGCGGCTTGCCGTCCCTGTCCGTCACGAACGGCGAAACGTCTCGCTCCGAGTCCATGTGCAGGTAGATCAGCCGATCGGCGACGGTGCGGGACAGCGTGAGCCGCTTTTCCTGCTTGAGCCGGTCGACATCGGTCGTGGGCACGTTCTCGATCGCCTGCACGTCGCCTGCGAGCAGCGCGGCCACGCGCGGAGCGTCGGAGGGAAGCAGTCGCAGCGTCACCCTCTCCCACGGCGTCTTGCCTCCCCAGTAGGCGTCGTTGCGCGCGAGTTCGATCCTATCGCCTTTCGCGTAATGCACGAGCTTGTAGGGTCCCGTGCCGATCGCCGCCTTGCCGGAGTTGAACTCTTCCGTCGTGGCCTTCGCCGCGCTTCCGGAGATGATCGCGATCTGGGTCATGTCCGAGGGCATGAGCGGATAGGGCGTGGTCGTGCGAAAGCGAATGGTGTACGGATCGACGACGATCATCTCCTTGATCTGCTTGGTGTAGGCGGTGAAAGGCGACGGACTGTTCGCCACGGTGGGCACGCGCTCGATGGAGGCGACGACGTCGGCCGCCGTGAACTCGCTTCCGTCGTGGAACTTGACACCGCGACGCAGCTTGAACTCCCAGGTCAGCGGATCGACGGCCCGCCACGACTCGGCGAGACCCGGGATCATCCGCTGTCGCTCGTCGCGGAAGACGAGGTAGTCAAAGATGTGGCCGGCAACGTTGTTATTCGGCGTCACATTGTGGTAGTGCGGGTCGATCGCGGTGACGTCCGCACCGATGCCGATGGCGAGGTCGGCGCCGCTGCCGGGCCCCACTACGCCGAGCAGAAAGCACGGCAAGAGCAGAGTCGAGATCGATAAGCGCACTGCGAGCAACCTCAAGGAGTTAGCACGTCGACCGGGCTTCAAAGCATAGCCGAATTGCATCGAACCGCAACTCTTTGTAACACGTCGCAGCGAGTGTCAACGTCCGGACGCCAGCCCGCGTTGGTTGGCTTGAACGTTGTCGCACAAGAAGGAGGTTTCCATGAAGCGTGTTCTGACAGCGGTTGCTGCGCTCACCGTACTCGGGACGGCCGCGTTCGCCACGAGCGCGTCGGCCAATTCCTTCGCGGTTTCGATCGGAGGTCCGGGGTTCGCTGTGGGCTACTCCAACCACGGCGGGTATGTCGCCGCCTACGCGCCGCCGCCAGTCTATTACGCACCGCCCGCGTATTACGCCCCGTATCCGTACGGCTACTATGCGCCTCCGGTCGTGTACGGCCGAGCAGCCTACTATCGCCCCTGGCCGCGCGCCTATCCCTACCGTCACTGGTAAGCGCTACTTCGCCGCGTAGCTGATGCGATAGATCGCACCGGCGTAATCGTCGGAGACGAGAAGTGCGCCGTCCGGCATGACCAGCACGTCGGCCGGACGGCCCCACGCGCTCTCGCCCTGCAGCCACCCCGTCGCGAACGGTTCGTAGGCGATCGCACGGTTGTTCTCGACGCGAACGAGCGTGATCCTGTAGCCGATCTTCTTGCTGCGATTCCACGAGCCGTGCTCGGCTACAAAGATCTGGTTGCGATACTCGGCCGGAAACTGCGCACCGGTGTAGAAGCGCATGCCGAGCGGCGCGACGTGCGGCCCGAGATTCTGCGCCGGCGGCGCGAACTCGGCGCAGCGCCGTTTGCTTCCGTACTCCGGATCCGCGATCGCGCCGGCATGACAATAGGGGTAGCCGAAGTTTAGCCCCGGGCGGGGAGCGTGATTGAGGGTGTCGGGCGGGGCATCGTCGCCCAGATAGTCGCGGCCATTGCTCGTGAACCAAAGCTCTCTCGTGTTCGGATCCCAGTCGAAGCCCACCGAGTTGCGCAGGCCGCGTGCGTACACCTCGTAGCCCGAGCCATCGGGGTTCATGCGCGTGATCACGGCGTAACGATCGGGATCGGGCTCACAGATGTTGCAGGGAGCCCCGACGGGCACGTAGAGCTTGCCGTCCGGACCGAAGGCGATGAACTTCCAGCCGTGCAGAGCGTCGCCGGGAAAGCGGTCAGTCACCACGACCGGCTGCGGCGAGTCGGCGAGCCGCTCCTCGATACGGTCGTAGCGCAGGATGCGGTTCACCGCGGAAACGTAGAGAGCGCCGTCCCTGAAGGCGACACCCACGGGGCGCTCCAGACCGGAAGCGATCGTGGTGACCGCGCCGAGCGCTCCCGGCTTGAGCTGCACAGCGTAGACTTTCCCCGCCTGCATCGAGCCGACGAACAGCGTGCCTTTCGCCCCGAGAGCCATCTCGCGCGCATTGGCGACGCGCGCCACGACCTCGATGCGAAATCCCGGCGGGAGCTTGATCTGCTCGAGTGGCAATTCGCCGCGTTGCGCAAGCGCAAAGGGAACAGCGCTAAACAGAACTGCGCTCAGCCACACGCGAGCCATCTTCATGTTGCCTCGACGCATTGACGGTGATTGCAGGAAGCGCCTCACGAGTGAGCGCCCGCAACGCGGCCCGGCGCTTCGGTTGACAGTATTCGGCACGGTTTCTATCCTTCGGGTGCGTTGTCTTCCGGCGACGCCGGAGCCCGCCGCATGGATGCCCCCGCAGCCTCGTCCGTTATCGTTCCCCAGATCACCGGTTTCGACCTGATCCGCACGCTGGTCGGTTTCGATACCACAAGCCGTGAGTCGAATCTCGCTCTCATCCACTGGGTGCGCGATTATCTCGCGCGCGAGGGCATCGCCTCACAGCTTACCTATGACGACGACAGGCGCAAAGCGAACCTGTTCGCGACGCTGCCCGCGCAGGACGGCAATGCGCTGAGCGCCGGAATCGTACTCTCTGGCCACAGCGACGTCGTGCCGGTCGACGGCCAGCCGTGGGATCGACCTCCGTTTACCGCCACCGTGGTCGGCGACCGCCTCTATGGTCGCGGTGTGACCGACATGAAGAGCTTCAGCGCGATTGTGCTCGCTTTCGTGCCGGAGCTGTTGCGTCGCGGCTTGAGGCGCCCGCTCCACATCGCGCTCTCCTACGACGAGGAGGTCGGCTGCATCGGAGTGCGACGCCTGCTCGCCGACATTGCAGCGCGCGGCGTGCGTCCAGCTGGCTGCATCGTCGGCGAGCCGAGCGGGATGCAGGTCGTCGTCGCCCACAAGGGCAAACGCGGTCACCGCTGCCGCGTGCGCGGACACGAAGCGCATTCGGCCCTCACCCCGCTCGGGGTCAACGCCATCCAGGTGGCGAGCGAGCTCGTGAATTTCCTCGCGCAGATGGCCCGCCGTTATCGCGAACGGGGCGGCTTCGACGCTGCCTACGACGTTCCATACACGACCGTGCATACCGGAGTAATCCGCGGCGGCACGGCGATCAACATCGTGCCGCGCGACTGCACGTTCGATTTCGAGTTCCGTCACCTTCCATTCGACGACCCTGAGCAGATGCTCGCGGAGCTCAAGCGTTTCGCGGCAACGCTGCTGCCGGAGATGCACGCCGTCGACCCGACTACTTCCATCGACTTCGATCCGCTTTCGACGCTGCCTGGCTTCGACAGCCATGGGGGCAGCGAGATCGCCGAGCTGGGCAAAGCCTGCACCGATGCCGCGGAGTTCGGGAAGGTGTCCTTCGGCAGCGAAGCGGCTCTGTTTCACAACGCCAGCATCCCGACCATCATTTGCGGCCCCGGGCATATTGCACAGGCGCATCAGCCGAACGAATGGGTGGCCATGGAGCAGCTGGCACAGTGCGAGACCTTCATGCGTCGCCTTGCCGATCGCGTCTGCGTCGCATGAGCGTCGGGTCCCGCGATGGCTGACTCGGCAAGTGTTCCGGTTCCACCGATCGAGGTCGAGTTTCCCGACTTGTCGCGCTTTGCGGCCGGCAATTGCGGCATTCCGTACGCATGGACGTTCGCAGCCGATCGCACCGGCCCGCACGTCCTGGTCCAGGCACTGACGCACGGCAACGAGGTCTGCGGCGCCATCGCGCTCGACTGGGCGCTGCGCGAGAACCTGCGTCCGACGTGCGGAAGGCTCTCGCTCGTGTTCGCCAACGTGGCCGCGTATCGGAGCTTCGATCCGGGCAACCCGTTCACGTCGCGCTCCGTGGATGAGGACTTCAACCGCCTGTGGACGCAGGAAGTTCTCGATGGGCCGCGCGACAGCGTCGAGCTGCGACGCGCACGCGAGTTGCGACCTCTGTACGACAGCGTCGACTACCTTCTCGATCTGCATTCGATGTCGGATCCCTGCCCTCCGCTCGCGATGGCCGGCCTGCAGCGCAAGGGCCTCGATCTCGCGCGCGGCATCGGGACGCCCGGCCACATCGTCATCGACGGAGGTCACAGCGCAGGCCGGCGGCTGCGCGACTACGCCTTCTTCGACGACGCCGAAGATCCTCGCTGCGCGCTGCTCGTCGAGTGCGGTCAGCACTGGGAGCGCTCGGCGCCCAAGCTGGCAAGGCAGGCGCTGCTGCGCTTCCTGCGTCGCTTCGGAATGGCCGAGCCGAGCGTGCTCGACGCCTACCTTGACGAGTCGCCGCCGCCGTCGCAGCGTCTGATCGAGGTCACGACCACCGTCACCATCGGTTCGGACAAGTTTGCGTTCACGATGCCGGTGCAGCCCCTTCAGGTCATCCCCCGCGCCGGAACCGCATACGCCGTGGATGGCGGAACGGCGATATGCACGCCGCACGACGATTGCGTGCTGATCATGCCGACGCGGCGTCCGAAGCGCGGCGAAACGGCAGTGCGCCTCGGGCGCTACGTCGGCTGACGTTCAGCGCGCGTCCGCTTCCGCGGCCCGCACCAGGTCTTCGCCGACGATCGCGGCCCACTTGTCGTAGGCGCCGCGCGTCTTCTCCTCGAACGGCGCCTTCCCGGTCTGCGTGAGGCGCGTGACCTTCGCCCCGTCGCGCGCGAGCCGCGCGAGAACGTCGTCGTCGCTCTGGCGCCGGGCGAGCTCGGCCGCCTCGCGCGCCGCGTCGCGCGCCGTCTGCCGGAGCAGGTCGCGATCGCTCTCCGGGAGCCCGTCCCAGAGCTTTCTGCTGACAGCGAAGAAGAGCGCGTCGGCGCAGCCGCCCCAGAGCAACAGGTGCGGGACGCCGTTGGCGTAGAGACGCGATGCCTCGAAGGCGCCCACGGGAATCACTTCCCCATCGAGTGTGCCCTGCGCCAGCGCGGCACGCGCTTCGACGGTGCCCATGCCGGCCGGCAGCGCACGGAGGGCGAGCAGCGTGTCGGTGAGAAGCGGCGAAAGCTGTGCGCGCAGCCGCTGCCCGGCAAGATCCGCCGGCGCGTGAACGGCCCGCCGGGTCGCGAGCTCGCGAAAAGCGTCCGGCGCGGCCGCGAGCGGCACCACGCCGGCAGTCTGCAGCGCTGCCGCGAGCTGCGTCCCCGCTTCTCCGGCAAGCACACGTTCGACCGCTTTGGTGTCGCTGAAAAGCCATGGCAGCGCGATCAGGTTGAGCTCCTTCACCTGCGCGCCCCAGTTCGATGCTGAGGCGACCGCGAGGTCGATCGTGCCGTCGCGCAGGGCGGAGAACTCGCGCGCGGGGTCGCGTTGCACGAGCGTCGCGCCGGGATAGTGCTTCACCGCGAGGCGCCCGCCGCTGCGCTCCCTGATGAGCCGCGCCCAAGCCTCGCCCCCGCGGCCCTGAGGATAGGCCGGCCCGAGCGTGGTCGAGAGCTTCCATTCATGCGGTGCGCTCTGCGCGTAGGCGGACGCTGTCAGCAGACTCGCCAAGGCGAGGCACCCGATGCGATGCAGGACTGAGCGCGGCACGAAGCGAGGTTACCGAGACCCGCGTGAGCGGGTCAATCGAGCAGGGGCATGGCGCCGCGCACGGGCGAGTCGTACCAGTAGCGGCGGTCCAGGTCGCGCTGCGCCGCGGCGCGCATCGCCGCGCCTCTCTCGAACGTGAAGCTCAACGCTCCCTCGTAATCCGTTCGCACCGTCTCTATTCCCGCGCTGTCGTAGCGCTCGACGATCTCGGGTCGCGGGTGGCCGAAACGATTGCGATAGCCCGGCGTGAACACGGCGACGCGGGGAGACACTGCTGCGATGAAGGCCGCAGTCGACGAGGTGCGGCTTCCGTGGTGAGGCACGATCAGCAGGTCCGACTGCAGCGCTCGCTCCTCGCGACGAATGAGATCGGCCTCGGTGCGCGCCTCGATGTCGCCGGTCAGGAGCGCGCTCCCACCGGGGCCGCTCACGCGCAGGACGCAGGAGAGGTCGTTGCTCTTGAGCTTGGGGTTGGCGTAGTTCGCGGGCACGGGGTGCAGCAGCGCAAAGTGCACGCCGTCCCAGTCCCAGCGCTCGCCGGCGAGGCAGCGGCGCGCGGAATCGGAATCGCCCAGCTTCGCTCGCTCGCGCAGGATCTCGCTGTGGTCGGGCAGCGACGAGGAAAGCCAACCCACCGGTACGGTCGCAAGAAGCGACATCGCGCCGCCGCTGTGGTCGCTATCCTGGTGGCTCACGATCAAGCCGTCGAGGTGCTTCACGCCGCTCGCTCGGAGCATCGGCGCGATGATCCGGTTGCCTGCGTCCGCGTCCTCGTTGAAACGCGGACCGGTATCGTAGAGGAGCGCGTGGCCGTGCGTCTGCACAAGCACTGAAAGACCCTGCCCGACGTCGAGCACGACCACCTTGAACGCGCCGGGCGGCGGCGCCAACGGCGTGACGAGAAATAGCGGCGCAAGCCAGACGGCGCCGAGTGCGCGTCCCGGCACGCCGCGCGGCGCGAGCAGCCAGAGTACGCCGAGCGCGCCGGCCGCCACCGCCCAAGCCGACGGGGAATGCTGCTGCCACACTGCCGAGGGCAGCGCGGCCAGGTAGTCGAGAAAAGCAGCAAGCCACGCGAACACCTGCTGCGCGGCGAGCAGCAGCGCGTCCCAGGGAACGACGATCGATGCGAGGGTGAGCGGGACGACGACGAACGTCACCACTGGAATCGCGACCGCGTTGCCGAGTGGCGAGACGAGCGACACCTGCTGAAAGAGCATCAGCATCAGCGGTATCAGGCCGAGCGTCACTGCCCACTGCGTGCGTCCCGCCGCGCGCAGCGGCGGATCGGTCCCGATCCGTCCCACGCTCGTGTACAGAAGCAGGCCGACCGCGGCGAAGGATAGCCAGAAGCCAGGTGCGAGCATCGCCCAGGGATCGAGCGCGAGCACCACCACAAGCGCCCACAGCCAGACCACCGACGCCGTTCCCGGCCGGCCGAGCCACAGGCCGACAGCGGCGACGGTCAGCATGTACAGCGTGCGCTGGGCGGGAACCTGGAAACCGGCGAGCAGCACGTAGGCGAGCGCGGCGAGTACGCCTGCCAGCGCCGCCGCCTTGCGCGCCGGCAGGCGAAGCGTCAGGCGCTGACTTCGCTTCCAGAACCAGAACGCGATCGCGCCGATCAGCGTTGCGAAGAAGGTGACGTGCAACCCGGAAATGCTGATCAGATGCCCCACGCCGGTGCGATTGAACAGCTGCCACTGCTCACCGGGAATCGCGCGCTCGTCCCCGATTGCCAGCGCCGCGATCACGCCGGCATAAGGGCGCTGGCCCAGCACACCGAGAATCCGATCGCGGATCGATTCGCGCAGGCGCTGAACGTAGTCCCCCGCGCCCCCCGCGAAGGCGTCGAGGCGGCGGTTCGCTTCGTCGGGCCGCACGTATCCGGTCGCGCGCAGGTCGTTCTCGAGCAGCCACGCCTCGAGATCGAAGCCATGCGGGTTGACGGTGCCGTGCGGGCGCTTCAGCCGCGCAACCAGACGCCAGCGCTCGCCCGCATGCAACTCAGGGAATTCCTCGGCAGCGTTGGCGTCGTGACGGACCCCATACCAGGAGAGCGACACGCGCGACGGAACAATCGCGCCCGGCGTCAACGCGCGCTCAACCGCGAATGCGAAGCGGATGCCGCGATCACTCGTCTGGGGAAGCTCGTCGACGACGCCGATCAGCTCGAGGTCGCGTCCTTCCCAGGCTGCAGGAAGCTCGTCGGCGAGCCGCAGCTCCGCGCGCCACGCAGCGTAGAAGAACCCCGCAAGGCATGCGGCCGCGATCGTCGCACAGAGCGCGATAGCGCGCGCAACGGGCCTCCTCAGCCCTCCGTTGCGGCTGAGGAACACGCCGGCCAGAGCAAGCAAGAGCGCAACAGCGATCGCGGCGCTCCAGGCGAGCGGCGGCAGCTCCGGCTGCTGCTGCAACGCCAGCACTCCCAAGGCAAACGCGAGCAACGCACAGCGCATCGTGCGCCCCGGCGGCGATCGATCATCCCTCGCCGCCACTATCCTCCATCAAAGCGTTGCCGGCAGCCCTCCGTCGCATGCTGCGACGGCGACGCTGCCGGCAAGGTTACTGCGTATTTGCGAGAGCTACTTCTTCCCGGCCTGGTCCAGCATCTCCTGGATCTTGGCGTCGAACTGCGCATAAGGCTGCGCACCCACGAGGCGCACGCCTTGCAGCTTGTCGTTCTCGAGGTAGCCGATCACGAACGACGGTGTTCCCTGCACGCCTGCCACGCCGCCTTCGGCGATGTCCTGGTCGATCTGCGCCTTGAACTTGTCCGAATCCAGACAGCTCTTGAACTTGGGCACGTCGAGCTTGACGTTGGCCGCGTAGGTAGCCAGGTTGTCGGGCTTCAACTGATCGGCGTTGACGATCATCACGTGCCGCATCTCCCAGTACTTGCCCTGCTCCGCAGCACAGCGACCTGCCGTCGCGGCGCGGCGAGCGTTTTCATGGAAGTCGAGCGGGAAGTCGCGGCTGATGAAGCGAACCTTGCCGGTATCGATGTAGTTCGCCTTGATCTGCGCGAACGCCGTGTTATGGAACTGCTGGCAGAACGGGCACTGGAAGTCGGTGTATTCGACGACAACCAGCGGCGCCTTCGCGTCGCCGAGCGAGAAGCCACCGGGCGAGAGCTTGTAGCTCACCTTGTCGTCGGGGGCCGGCGCCTGCTGTCCGGACTGCATCTTCTCGAGCGTCTGCCGGATCAGCTTGAGCTCGTTCAGGATGTCCTGCGCCTGCTCCGAGGTGATGCCGTCGGCGCGGGCGAGAGGGCTCCCTACAAGGAGCGCTCCCACCACGGCGGCAACCAGCGCCATGCGCGCGGGTCTCATCGTAATCATCGGTCTTGCCTTCCTTTCCCTTTGAGGCCCGTTGCGGGGCCGGATCGTTGATGCGTTGAGCGCGGGGATGGACCGCACGAAACGGTTTCCGTTCCCTCGACGCCCGCCAAGTCGGCAACGTGGCGATCATACGGGGCCACGCCACCCGGGGCGATCCGGGCCGATCGGAGGTGTCCGTTACGGAACAAGCGGTTACGCACCGTTCAGGTCCAAGGATTCGGGGAGCGCGTCATTTGCCGCGCGGCCACAGGATGAGCTGGGTGCAGCGAAAGAGCGCGAGCGTACGCGCCTTCGTCGGATCGGTAACGACCGCGTCCCAGACCTGCGTCGTGTTGCCGAGGTGCGAAGGGGTGGCGACACAGGTGAGGCGCCCCTCGCGGGCCGTGCCGAGAAAGTTGGTCTTCAACTCGATCGTGGTGAAGTTCTCCGCACCGGCTGGCAGGTGCGCGAGGCAGCCATAGCCACAGGCGGTGTCGGCGAGCGCGATGACCGTCGCCGCGTGCAGATAGCCGTTGGGTGCGAGCAGCTCGGGCCTGAGTTCCAGCTCCGCCTCGACGCGTCCCTCTACGATCGCGATTGGCCGGAAGCCGATCAGCCCGGGCAGGCGCCCGTCGCCGCGCCGTGCGAACTGCTCCATCGTGACGTCCGGGCGTAGGGCCATGGTCGCCTCCATCAGCCGCGAGAGAGTTGTCGCTTCATCCTGCGCATGACTGTGCGGTAGCCCATCCGCTCGTAGAGTCGCCGCGCCGCTGCGTTGTATTCGTGCACGTCGAGCTCGATCGCCTCGATGTCGTGCGTGCGTGCGAACGTGTGCACGTGCTCCAGCAGCAGGGTGCCGAGCCCTTGGGCCTGCCATTTCGGGGCAACCACGAGCAGATTGACGTACAGCCGCGCCCGCCTGCGGCGCCTGCTGCGACCGGCATCCTGCACCTCGAAGCGCACGCAGCCCACGGGGCCGCGTGCGGTTTCGGCGACGAGCAGGCGAGGGCCGTCGCTGCGCGCGAATTCCTGCAGCAGCCTCGCCTCGTCCTGCGGAGTGAGGGCTTCGAATTCGTCGGGATGAGCTTCGAGATGAGCGTCGTGCACTTCGCAGTAGAGCGCGAGCAGCGCATCGCAGTCCTCCCGCGCCGCCGGACGCACGCGAATGCCCTCGGGTGCGGCGACGCGGAGCGGCTCCATCGGACTATAGCCGCTCGGCCACCCAGGAGCGCACCGATTGGAGCGCAGCCGGCAGCGCCGCCGCGTTGGTACCACCCGCCTGTGCCATGTCCGCGCGCCCGCCGCCCTTGCCGCCGACCTGCGCGGCAACGTGATTTACCAGATCGCCAGCCTTGATCTTCCCGGTGAGGTCCGAGGTCACGCCGGCGATGAGCATCACCTTGTCCCCGTCGGTCGAGCCGAGCACGATCGCAGCCGATTTGAACCGGCCCTTCAACCGATCGAGCGTCTCGCGCAGGACTTTCGCGTCGGCGCCGTCGATCGTCGTCGCCAGCACTTGTGCGCCGTTGACCTCCACTGCCTGAGCGGCGATATCTCCGCCCTGGCTCGAGGCGAGCTTCATCTTGAGCCGCCCCACCTCGCGCTCTAGCGCCTTGACGTTGTCCAGCACCTGCTGAAGCTTGGGCGCGACTTCAGTCGCCGGCGCCTTCAGCGCCTGAGCGACACCGGCAAGCCGCGCCTCCATCTGGTGCGTATAGGCGAGCGCGGCTTCCGCGGTCACCGCTTCGACGCGGCGTATGCCCGCGGCGACGCCCGACTCCGACACGATCTTGAAGGCGCCGATGTCGCCCGTCCGGGCGACGTGAGTGCCGCCGCACAGCTCCGTGGAGAAATCGCCCATGCGCAGCACGCGCACCTCGTCGCCGTACTTTTCGCCGAACAAGGCCATCGCGCCGGCCTTGATCGCATCGTCGTACTTCATGATTCGCGCCTCGACCGGATAGTTGGCGCGGATGGCGCGATTGACCAGCGCATCGACGCTGCGGATCTCCTCGTCGGTCATCGGTTGCGAATGCGAGAAGTCGAAGCGCGTGCGCTCGGGGTCGACGAGCGAGCCCTTCTGCGTCACGTGCTCGCCGAGCACCTTGCGCAGCGCGGAATGCATGAGGTGCGTGGCCGAATGGTTCCAGGCGGCGTGCGCTCTCGCTTCGGCGTCGACCCTCGCCGTCACCGTGTCGCCGATCTTGAGCTCACCCGTCTTCACTTCGCCGTGATGCCCGAATACCTCCGGCTGAATCTTCTGCGTGTCGTGCACGGCAAACAAGGTGAGGCAGACGCCATCTCGCGTCAGCTCGCCGCGATCGCCAACCTGTCCGCCCGACTCGGCGTAGAACGGCGTCCGGTCGAGCACGACGACGCCGTCCTGACCCGTGGTCAGCGCGTCGACCGGGCTTCCGTCGCGGTACAGCGCGACCACCCGCGCTTCCTCGGCGAGCGTTTCATAGCCGTCGAAGTGGGTCTTCGCGCCCTTGTATTCGAGACTGTCGGCCATCTTGAAAGTGGATGCGGCGCGCGCGCGCTCGCGCTGCTGCTCCATCTCGACCTCGAACCCGGCCATGTCCACGGTCCAGCCGCGCTCGCGCGCGACGTCCGCCGTGAGATCAACCGGAAAACCATAAGTGTCATAGAGCGTGAAGGCGACTTTTCCCGGAATGGTCTTGGCGGCCGGCTTCCCGGACTCGCCCGCGCCGCTCTTCAACGTCGTCTCGAGGACCTTCATTCCGTGCTCGAGGGTTTCCGCAAAGCGCTCCTCCTCGGCCTGCAGCACCCGCATCACCTGCTCCTGCTTGAGCGGCAGTTCGGGGTAGGCCTCGCCCATCAGGCGGGAAAGCTCCGGCACGAGCTGCGCGAAGAACGGTTTCGTCTGCCCGAGCTTGTAGCCGTGACGGATGGCGCGGCGGATGATCCTGCGCAAAACGTAGCCGCGTCCCTCGTTGCTGGGGATGACGCCGTCGACGATCAGGAAAGCGCAGGCGCGGATGTGGTCGGCGATGACGTTGAGCGACGGCGAGGCGAGCTCCTTCGCTCCGGTGAGTCTCGCCGCGACGGCGATCAGGTCGCGGAACAGGTCGATCTCGTAGTTGCTGTGCACATGCTGCAGCACAGCGGCGAGCCGCTCGAGGCCCATGCCGGTATCGACGCACGGCTTCGGCAGCGGCGTGAGCTTGCCCTTCTCGTCGCGGTCGAACTGCATGAACACGAGGTTCCAGATCTCGATGTAGCGATCGCCTTCCTCCTCGGCAGAGCCGGGCGGGCCGCCCGCCACGCCGGGACCGTGGTCGTAGAAGATCTCGCTGCAGGGCCCGCAGGGGCCCGTGTCAGCCATCTGCCAGAAGTTGTCGGAGGCGAACGACGCGCCCTTGTTGTCGCCTATGCGCACGACCCGCTCGGGCGGAACGCGGATCTCCCGCGTCCACGCGTCGTAAGCTTCGTCGTCCGTGTGATAGACGGTGATCCAGAGCCTGTCCGCCGGCAGCCGGTAGATCTTCGTCAGCAGCTCCCAGGCGTAGGCGATCGCCTCGCGCTTGAAGTAGTCGCCGAACGACCAGTTGCCGAGCATCTCGAAGAACGTGTGATGGCGAGCCGTGTAGCCCACGTTCTCGAGATCGTTGTGCTTGCCTCCCGCGCGCAGGCAGCGCTGCACGTCGGCCACGCGCACGTAGTTACGCTTCTCAGTTCCGAGAAAGACGTCCTTGAACTGCACCATGCCGCTGTTGGTGAACAGCAGCGTCGGGTCGTTGGCCGGCACGAGCGACGCCGAGGGGACGATCGTGTGCCCCTTCGACGCGAAGTAGTCGAGGAAAGTGCGACGGATCTCGGCGGCTTTCATGTAGATATCCTAATGGACTTCGCCCGGCGCGGCACGTGCCGCGAGCCTCGACCTATCTTCGCGCTCAACTCTGTGCGCCTCGCCTCGCGTCGCGGAGGAGCTTGAGGATCGCCGACAGCGCGAAGCCGCGCGCCTGGAGAAAGCGTACCTGACGCGCCTTCTCGCGCTCGTCGCCGGGCGCGTGACCGAAGCGTCGCGTCCAGAGCGAAGCAAGCGCAGCGGCGTCGTCGATCTCGGCGTCGGCCATCGCCGCCTCGATCGTCTGCGCATCCACGCCCTTCGCCCGCAGCTCCTTGGCAATGTTGCGGCTGCTGTAGCGCCCCGCCTTCTGCCGGGCGAGCGCTCGCGCATAGCGCGCGTCCGAGAGGTAACCGAGCGTCGCCAGCTCGTCGAGCGCAGCATCGATGTCGCTCCTCGCGAAGCCTTCCGCGACGAGCCTTTGCTCGATCTCCGCGCGAGCGAATTCGCGTCGCGCGAGGAGCCGGACTGCCCGCTCTTTCGGCGACGTCGCGGCCGAGCCCCGCCGCGTCACTCGTCAGCCGGGGAGGCGCCTCGCGCCGGGCCGGGCACCGGCACGCCTACGGCAACGCGAATCTTGCCTTCGATCTCGGCGGCGAGCTCGGGGCGCTCCTTGAGGTAATCGCGCGTGTTGTCCTTGCCCTGTCCGATGCGCTCGCCGTTGTACGCGTACCAGGCTCCCGACTTCTCGATGACGTTCTGCGCCACACCGAGCTCGATGATCTCGCCCTCTCGCGAAATGCCTTCGCCATAGAGGATATCGAACAGAGCCTCGCGGAACGGCGGCGCGACCTTGTTCTTGACGACCTTCACTCGCGTCTCGTTGCCGATGACCTCCTCGGCCTTCTTGATCGAGCCGATGCGGCGGATGTCGAGCCGCACCGAGGCATAGAACTTGAGCGCATTGCCTCCAGTGGTCGTCTCCGGGTTGCCGAACATGACGCCGATCTTCATTCGGATCTGGTTGATGAAGATCACCAGCACATTGGCCCGCTTGATGTTGCCGGCGAGCTTGCGCAGCGCCTGGCTCATGAGCCGCGCCTGCAGCCCCGGCAGCTGATCGCCCATCTCGCCCTCGATCTCCGCTTTCGGGACGAGAGCAGCGACCGAGTCGATGACGATCACGTCGACGCCGCCGGAGCGCACCAGCATGTCGGCGATCTCGAGAGCCTGCTCCCCCGTATCGGGCTGCGAGATCAGCATGTCGGCGACGTTGACGCCGAGCTTGCCCGCGTAGACCGGATCGAGCGCGTTCTCGGCGTCGATGTAAGCCGCCACCCCGCCGGCCTTCTGAACCTGCGCCACGACCTGCAGGCACAGCGTGGTCTTGCCCGAGGCCTCCGGTCCATATACTTCGACGACCCGACCCCGTGGTAGGCCGCCGACACCCAGCGCGATGTCGAGGCCCAGCGATCCGGTGGAAACGACCGAGAGGTCGCTCTGCACTTGGGCCTCACCCATCTTCATGATGGAGCCCTTGCCGAACTGCTTCTCGATCTGCGCCAGCGCCGCGGCGAGCGCCTTGCTCTTGTTCTCGTCCATCGCGTTCATTCCGTTGGATTTGCTCAAGGTTGGATTGCCCATCGCCGCGCCTGTGCCGTTACATTGACGCGGGGATTATGGCATAGAACGATCGTTCGATACCAGCCCCTCAGGTTAGGCCAAACGGTCGAGAAGCCCCTGCAAAGCGATGGCCACGGAATGGCGCCGCACCTCGGCCCGGTCGCCGGCGAGCAGCCGCTGCGTCGACGTCGCGCCGCCGGGGCCCGCCCATGCGAAGCAGACGGTTCCCACTGGCTTCGCCGGCGTGCCGCCGGACGGCCCGGCGATACCGGTAACGCTCGCTGACCAGTTCGCACGACTCGCTTTGAGCGCCCCGACCGTCATTGCCGCGGCCGTCTGCTCGCTCACGGCTCCATAGCGCTCAATCGTTTCCGTCGGCACGAACAGGTCCTCGACCTTGGCGGCGTTCGAGTAAGTCACAAATCCCCGTTCGAACCAGTCCGAGCTTCCCGCCACGGCAGTAATCGCTCCCGCGAGCAGTCCTCCGGTGCATGACTCTGCCGTGGCGATCATCGCGCCCTTGGCCAGCGCCACCCGGCCGAGCGCGACAGCCAGTGCGAACAATTCTTCGTCGATGCGCATCGCTTCGGGCTAGTGCTGCTCGCCCTCACGCGCACGATACCAGTAGTCGTGCGCTGCAGTGAATCCGAAGCGGCGATAGAGGGCGAGCGCCGGCGCGTTCTCGGCGGTCACCTGAAGGTAGGCGAGGCCTGCGCCGCGTCGCCGCGCTTCGTCGAGCAGCGCAGCCACCACGGCGCGCCCGAAACCCTGCCCGCGCCAAGCCTCGGCGGTGTGGATCGCGAAAAGTCCTGCGTGACCTGCTTCGATCTTCAGCAGTCCGCAGGCGATGACCTCGCCTTGGCGCCGCACCAGCGCGCCGAGCTGCGGCAGCGGATGATTGGCTGCGCGGGCTATGAAGCGCGGCAACGCTTCCGAATCGACGTTGAGCAGCGGCGCAGCGTGCGGCTCCCAGGCCGGCGGCTCCACGAGCTCGACTGCTGCCGCCGGCCGGGCGGGCTGACCCAGATCGGCCAGGCTGCAGCGCAGAACTCGCGTGCGCTCGAATGCCGCCCAGCCGCGACGATCGAGCACACTGTCGAGCTCGCGCGGCTGGGAGAACGGCAGCAGGCGGAAGAGGGTCGGCAGGCCGATCCCGGCATAGAACGCGATGCAATGCTCGATCTTCGCGTCGAGCGCCAGCGCCGATGCGTAGAACGGATTGATGCAGCGATAGCGCTTACTAGGGTCGCGCCGATAGCCGAGGAGCCAGCCGTCATAGACCAATGAATGCGGGCCCCCCGACGCATTGAGAGCCAGCTCCTCGATGCGGCGCGACTGGGTGAGCGCCGCCTCTTCGCGAGCGCTCATCAGGTGAAGAGCCGTTGGCCCACGGCAAACACCAGCAGGGCATAGAACGCTGCGACGATATCGTCGGCCATGACCCCGAAGCCACGGTGCCAGTTGCGATCGATGAAGGTGGCCGGCGGCAACTTTACGATATCGAAAAGCCGGAACAGCAGAAACCCGAACGCGACCCGCAGCGGCTGCACGCCGACGATGAACATCACGAGCAGGAACGCCACGATCTCGTCCCAAACGACGCTGGGTGG
>DASVFM010000037.1:0-12195 GCA_036380055.1 Casimicrobiaceae bacterium | reverse complement strand
GCGGCGCCGCACCGATCCGAGCGCGATCAGCGCAAGCTCGCGGTCGTAATCCACCTGCGTGAAGCGCGCCAGCATCTGTGGCGTGAGCTGCGGCAGATTCTGCATGAAGCGCCGGTAGCGAGTTTCCTCCGAAAGGCCCGCGACAAATGCGCGCTCGAGATCCGCGTCCTCGGGACGGATCGGCCGCACCTGCAGGTGTGTGCCGTCGCGCAGCGATACCGTGGTCTCGAGCTCGGCGGGATAGGGATGGATCGCCATATGCCGGTAGCCGTCGACGGTTGCTGCCGCGCGGTGATTGATCTCGATGCGCGCGGCCTCGACGCTGAGTCCGGCAGCGCGGATCCTTACCGGCGAGAGAATCAGGCGCGCTACCCAGGGCAGCGCACAGGCGAGCGCCGAGACGCGAAGCAGGAGGTCCTGCAGATGCACCGGAGCGCTCAGCCCCGGAAGGCGCGCGGCGGCGATCAGATCGCATGCAAGCCGGCGGCTGAGCGGCGCGAGCATGAGCGCCATCCCGCGTCCCGGGGTGGTGGCGGCACCGAGCGCGATCACGGGGCCAAAGACAGGGTCGGAATAGAGCGCAACCCTGAACTCGAGTCCCGCTCTGGCGAGCGCCTGGCGAGCACTCGCGCCTCTCGGGTGCCGAGGCAGGCGTATGCCGAACGACTGCAGCAGCCGCCCCGACTGAGCGGCGGTGAGCATCGGCCGCGGGGAAACGAGCGCCGCCTTGCGCACGCGAGCTGCGGCGGCGAGATCCGGCGCTTCGATCTCCGGCTGCGACGGCGGCGCCTCGAGGAGCCACTCCTGGTTGCGCCGGTACGCAGCAACGATCGAGAACGCCTCGACTGCGTTCTCCGGCGTATAGAAGTCGGGGATGGCGCTCGCCTCGAGCGCTGCTCGCGCCGGCACTTGAGCGACGCTCCCGAGCCACGCAGCGAGCACAGGTCTGTCGGCGCCGGCGGCCGCCGCAGCGACCGCCCGCGCGGTGTCTGTCGGCGGAGCCGCAGGCGACGCGACGTGGAGCGCGAGCACGGCATCGGCCCCGTTATCGCCGAGCACTGCCTTGACCGCGCCGCCGAAGCGCTCCGGAGACGCCTCGCCGCCGACGTCCACCGGATTCGTCGGCGCCACACTCGTCGGGAGCAATTCCGTGAGCGCGGCGCGCGTGGCCTCGCCGAATTCCGCAAGCTCGACGCCCAGATCGCGCGCGCAGTCGGCCGCCAGCAGGCCGGGCCCGCGACCGTTCGTCACGACGGCGAGCCGGTTGCCCCGAGGAATCCGCCCAACGGCGAGCAGCCTGGCCGCGGCGAAAAGCTGCATGTACGAGCGCACGCGCAACGTTCCCGCCCGCTTCAGCGCGGCGGTGAAGACCTGGTCCGGCGTGGGAGAGTCGCGTTCGCCCGGAGAGTGGCGATCCGCCTTCAGGACGACAACGGGCTTGGTCCGCGCTGCCGCGCGCAGCGCGGACATGAAGGGGCGCGCCTCGCGCAGCGTCTCGATATAGAGCAGGATCGCATCGGTTTCCGCGTCGTTGAGGGCAAAGTCGAGCAGTTCGCCGAAATCCACATTAGTGAGGCAGCCGAGCACCACGACCGACGCGAAGCCGATGTGCGCCGTGCGCGCGAAGTCGAGCAGCGCGGCAGCGACTGCGCCGGACTGCGAGATCAGCGTGAGGCGTCCCGGCAATGCTGCTTCGGCGCTATAGCTCGCGTTCAACCCCGACGCGGTGCGCATGACGCCGAAGCTTGCGGGGCCGAGCACCGGCAGCTTCGCGGCGAGCGCCCGAGCCTCGATCTCGCGCCGCCACCGGCGGTATTCCGGCGGGCTCAGCGTTGGCGCGCCGGACAGCACGACCGCGCCGCCTGCACGGCCTTCGCACTCGGCGAGGATCCCGGGAACGGCGGCGCTCGGCGCGCAGACGACGGCGAGATCGACCGGACGGGCGATCGCCGCGAGCGATTTGAACCCCGGCTGTCCGAGGATTCTCGAGTGACCGGGGTTCACGGCGAACAGCTCCCCGCGAAAGCCGCCGCTGAGGAGATTCTCGTAGACGATTCGCCCGAACGACCCGGCACGTCCGGAGGCGCCGCAGACCGCCACGGAGGCCGGCGCGAGCAGTGGCCGCAGGTAGTGCGTGATGGCCATCGTTGTCGTGAGTCTACAACCGCGGTAACGGGCACGCCTTCGGTGTTCGTTGACGCTGAATTGACAGCAATGTATAGTTCACTAGTGAATAAGAAAACGCTGCGCGGGCCGAGCGGTAGAAAGACCGTGGAACACGGCGACGCGCATGTCATGTTGTCGCTGCTTTGGGCCGGTCAGACGGTCGAGCGGCAACTCGAGGAAGCGCTCGAGGCCGTGGGGCTATCCTTGCCCAAGTTCGGCGTCCTCACCCACCTCGTGCGTTCCGGCGGGCCGTTGAGCTTGAGTGAGTGCGCCGCGCGGATGACCTGCGTGCGCTCGAACATCACCCAGCTCGTCGACCGGCTGGAGGCCGAAGGGCTCGTGCGCCGCGTCGACGACCCCAACGACCGGCGTGGCGTGCTCGCGATCGCAACGCCGCTCGGCGTGGAGCGACAGGCGGCGGGAGCGCAAAGGCTCGAGCAGGCGCAGAGAGAATTCTCGCGCACGCTGTCGAGTGCCGACCGCGCGGCGCTTGCGCGTGCGCTCCCGAACGTGAGGTAACACGGTGTCGGGTCGGCGGCTGCGGCGTTATCGGTTGCGGCGAGGCGAGCCTCGCGTCGGCTATAATTCGCGGCGGCGCGCCGGGCCTGTAGCTCAGCAGGTTAGAGCAGAGGACTCATAATCCTTTGGTCGCTGGTTCGAATCCAGCCGGGCCCACTCTCGGCCCGTTGCGGAAACCTTGTGGCGCCTGGCGAGTCTGCAGGCAAGGGCCAGGCGCGGTTCCAGGCATCAATCCCGGATCTGCTCGCGGGTATTGTGGGCTCTTGTAAAAAGTGCCGCGCGGTCTCAGTTTTTTCCAAGGTCGCGCCGCCAGTACCCACGATCGCATGTCGATTTCGGCCCCGCCCGATCGACTAGGCGAGGAAAGGGGCCCGCACGGACGTGCGAAATGACGGATGGGTGATCTTCTGCAACGGAACAACGAGCTGCAAAGGAAGCAAGCCAGCGCAACGATGACTAGGGGACTCATCAACGTGTCGACATTGCGTCGCGTTCTGCTCGTGTTGGCGCCGGTGGCCCTTTCGGGCTGCATGGTCGGGCCAGACTTCCGCGAGCCCGATGCGCCTCGAGCTACTCGCTATACGGAGCGCCCGCTCGAGCCGGAGACCGTTTCGTCCTCCACCGCGGCCGGGGCGACGCAGCGCTTCGTGTCGGGCGCAGAGAACCTGCCGGAGCAGTGGTGGTCGTTGTATCGGTCCGAGCCCCTCGATGCGCTGATCCGCCAGGGGCTCGCCGAAAGCCCGACCCTTGCCGTCGCGCAGGCAACGCTGCGCAAGGCGCAGGAAAACCTGAATGCGCAGACGGGAGCCTTGCTTTACCCAGGTGTGGACGCCAACCTTTCGGCCTCCCGGGAGAAGGTTTCCAACGCGTCGTTCGGCGCCCCTGGTACCAGCCTCTTCAACCTGTATAACGCGTCGGTCACGGTTTCGTACACCCTCGACGCGTTCGGCGGCAGCCGGCGCGAGCTGGAATCGCTGCAGGCGCAGGTTGACTTCCAGCGCTACCAGCTCCAGGGCGCTTACCTCACGCTGACGGGCAACATCGTCACCACGGCCATCCGGGAAGCGGCGATCCGCGCGCAGATTCAGTCCACGCGGGAGATTCTCGCCGCGGAAGACGATCAGGTGAGGCGTGTGATGCGACAGTTCCAGCTGGGCGGCGCCAGCCGGCTCGAGCTCATCGCGCAGCAGGCTCAATCCGCGCAAACGGCGGCGACGCTGCCTCCGCTGGAAAGCCAGCTTGCGGCGGCGCGCCATCAGCTCGCTGCCCTGATCGGACAGGTGCCGAGCGAGGCAACCATCCCCGCGTTCAACCTCGATTCGCTGCACCTGCCCGAGGACATTCCGGTGAGCCTTCCCTCGGAGCTTGTGCGCCAGCGTCCCGACATACAAGCCGCGGAAGCGCTTCTGCATCAGGCGAGCGCGGACATCGGTGTGGCGACCGCAAACCTGTATCCGCAGATCACGCTGAACGGCGCCTTTGGCGCGCAAAGCAATCAGCTGCATAGCCTGTTCGCGGGGCCGAGCCTGTGGAGCATCGGCGCAGGCCTGCTGCAACCGCTGTTCCATGGCGGCCAGCTCCAGGCCGAGCGCCGCGCAGCGATCGCCGCCTACGATGCCGCCGACGGCGTGTATCGCGACACAGTATTGCAGGCATTCCGCAACGTCGCCGACGTCCTGCGCGCGCTCGAGGCCGATGCGCGCACCGTCAAGGCGCAGGGTGAAGCCGAAACGCTGGCCCGCGACACGCTCGAGCTCACGCGGCGGCAATACCAGCTCGGAGGCACGAGCTACGTCGCACTGCTGGTCGCCCAGCGCCAATACGACACGGCGAAGCTGGGACTCATCCTGGCGCAGGCGACCCGCTACGCCGATACGGCCGCGCTTTTCCAGGCGCTGGGCGGCGGCTGGTGGAAAGCTGACAGCGCCGCGAGCGCATCGCAGAGCAGCAAGGTGAACTGAGCCGCCCTCGCGCGGAAAGAATACGAACGGAGCAATCAGCGATGAAGAAGCGCATGGTGATCATGCTCGTGGCAGTCGGCGTGCTGCTCGGCGGCCTGGTGGGTTTCAACTGGTTTAAGGGCTACATGATGCAGAAGTACATGGCATCAGCGCCGATCCCCGCTTCGACCGTTACGGCCATGAAGGTCGACTACCAGCAGTGGCAGCCCCAGCTCTCTGCCGTCGGAACGCTGCGCGCGGTGCGCGGTGTCGATGTCACCACCGAGGTGGCCGGGCTGGTCCGCAGCCTTCACTTCAAGTCGGGCGACGAGGTAAAGGAAGGCCAGGTGCTCGCGCAGCTCAACGCCGATTCCGACATCGCCCAGCTGCATTCGCTCGAGGCGGCTGCGGACCTGGCGGCAACCGTCTACGACCGCGACAAGGCACAGCTCGAAGCGGAAGTGATCAGCAAGGCGCAGGTCGACACCGACGCGGGCGAGCTGAAAAGCAAGCGCGCACAGGTGGCCCAGCAGGCGGCGCTGGTCGAAAAGAAGACGATCCGCGCGCCATTCGCCGGCAAGCTCGGGATCAGCACGGTCAACCCGGGCCAGTATCTCAACGCCGGCGACAAGCTCGTCACGTTGCAGACGATCGATCCGATCTACATCGATTTCAATCTGCCGCAGCAGCAGTTGCCGCAGGTGGCGATAGGCCAGAAAGTGACGCTGATGACGGACGCGTACAAGGGGATCAGTTTCGAGGGAAAGGTGAACGCCATTAACCCGAAGGTGGAGACCAGCACGCGCAACGTGCAGATCGAAGCCACTGTTCCCAACGCGAAGCGGCAGCTCCTGCCCGGCATGTTCGCGACGGTGAAGCTGAACTCCGGCGATGAGCAGCGCTACCTGACCCTGCCCCAGACCGCGATCACCTACAACCCCTACGGCGACACCGTCTTCGTGGTCAAGGAGTCGGATAAGAAGGACGACAAGGGCAATGCGGTCCTTACGGTGCAGCAGGTCTTTGTGACCACTGGGCCCTCGCGCGGGGACCAGATCGCGGTCCTCACAGGCGTGGAGCCAGGCACCCAGGTCGTGACCAGCGGACAGGTCAAGCTCAAGAACGGCTCGCCGGTGGTCATCAACAACGCCGTGCTTCCTGCGAACAGCCCCAACCCGACGCCGCAGGAAAAATAGGGACGCCCGCCGTGAACTTCACCGACATCTTCATCCGCAAGCCCGTGCTGGCGACCACCGTCAGCCTGCTCATCCTCGTGCTTGGCCTCAAGGCGCTCACGAGCCTGGCGGTCCGGCAGTACCCGAAGACGCAGAACGCGGTCGTCACCGTGAGCACTGCGTACTACGGCGCCGATGCGGCGACCGTGGCTGGCTTCATCACCCAGCCGCTCGAAGCAGCGATCGCGCAGGCGCAGGGCATCGACTACCTGTCGTCGACCAGCTCGCTCGGCGTATCGACGATCCAGGCGACGCTACGTCTCAACTACGACGCCAACCGGGCGCTGACAGAGATCAACACCCAGGTCAACTCGGTGCGCAACCAATTGCCTCCCGAGGCGCAGCAGCCCGTGCTGACCGTCCAGGTTGGCGAGACGATCGACGCGATGTACATGGGCTTCTTCAGTGATGTGCTGGCGAACAACCACGTCACCGACTACCTCGTCCGCGTGGTCAAGCCGAAGCTCGACTCGGTCGAGGGAGTGCAGACGGCGGAGATACTGGGTGCGAGGCAGTTCGCTCTGCGCGCCTGGCTCGATCCGCAGCGCATGGCGGCCTACGGCGTAACCGCGAGCGATGTGCGCGCCTCGCTCGCCAGCAACAACTACCTCGCGGCCCTCGGCACGACGAAGGGCCAGATGGTCAGCGTGGAGCTGACGGCGGGCACGAGCCTGCACACCGTGGACGAATTCAAGCAGCTCGCGGTCAAGCAGAAGGACGGCGCGATCGTGCGCCTGGAGGACATCGCCAACGTCGTGCTGGGAGCGGAAAACTACGATTTCACCACCGCGTTCAGCGGACGCAACGCCGTTTTCATCGGCATCAAGGTCGCCCCGGACGCCAACGTGCTGGAGGTTGTCAAGCGCGTGCGCGATGTGTTCCCAGGCATCCAGGCGGACATGCCGAACGGTATCACCGGAGAGATCGTCTACGACGGCACCAAATTCATCCGCAGCTCGATCGACGAGGTAGAGAAGACGCTCATCCAGGCCCTGCTCATCGTCAGCGTCGTGATTTTCCTGTTCATCGGCAGCCTGCGTGCCGTAGCGATCCCGCTGGTCGCGATGCCGCTGTCGCTGATCGGTGCCTTCTTCGTCATGCTGCTCCTCGGCTACTCGATCAACCTGCTCACGCTGCTGGCGCTCGTGCTCGCAATCGGGCTGGTCGTCGACGACGCTATCATCGTGGTCGAGAACGTCGATCGCCACATGAAGGTGGAGGGCAAGTCGCCGCTCGAGGCCTCGCTGGTCGCCGCCCGCGAGCTCGGCGGACCGATTATCGCGATGACCATCGTGCTGATAGCGGTCTATGTGCCTATCGGCTTCCAGGGCGGCCTCACCGGCGCGCTGTTCACGGAGTTCGCATTTACCGTCGCCGCCGCGGTGGCAGTGTCGGGCATCATCGCGCTTACCCTTTCGCCGATGATGACCTCGCGGATCTTCCGCGCCGAACAGGAGAGCGGACGCTTCGTGAGGGTGGTTGACCGCGTCTTCGACCGCGTGCATCACGGCTACCAGCGCGCGCTGCACAGCACGCTCGATACCTGGATCGTGATCGTAGTGATGGGCGTGCTGTTGCTCGGCGGCACGGTCTACCTCTTCATGACCTCGAAGTCCGAGCTCGCGCCGCAGGAGGACCAGGGCATCGTGCTGATGCAGGTGCTGGGGCCTCCGAATGCGACGCCGCAGCAGATGAGCGTCTACTCCAAGCAGGTGTTCGATATCGCGCGGGCCACGCCGGAGTACGACCAGATCTTCCAGATTACCGGCTCGCCGACGGTCAACCAGGGTTTCGGCGGCGTGCTGTTCAAGCCGTGGAACGAGCGCAAGCGCAGCGCCACCGAGCTGCAACAGGACTTGCAGCAGAAGTGGAGCACGATTGCCGGCGCTACCGTGGCAGCGTTTCAGTTTCCGTCGCTGCCTGGGTCCCGCGGTCTGCCGATGCAGATCGTGATCAAGACCACCGAGTCCTACGATCGGCTGAACGATGTGGCGCAGGCCGTGCTGCAGAAGGCGCGCGCGAGCGGCATGTTCTTCTACGTCGACACGGATCTTAAGCTCGACAAGCCACAGACCACGGTTGTCGTGGATCGCGACCTGGCCACTACGCTCGGGCTCAGCCAGCAGGACGTCGGCGCTGCGCTGTCCGCCGCACTCGGCGGCGGCTACGTCAACTATTTCTCGTTCGGTGGTCGCTCGTACAAGGTGATCCCGCAAGTGTTGCAGACCGACAGACTGAACGCCTCACAGGTGCTCGATTACTATATCCGCACGCCGGACGGCTCGCTGCTGCCCGCAGCGACGGTCGCTACGCAGAAGACGCAGACCGTGCCGGAGGGAATCAACCACTTCCAGCAGCTCAATTCCGGGTCCATCTTCGGCGTTTACGCACCGTCCCTGTCGCAGAAAGAGGTGCTCGACTTCATGCGCAAAGCAGTCTTCGAGGTCGCGCCCAGCGGCTATCAAGTCGACTATTCGGGGCCGTCTCGCCAGTACATCCAGGAGTCGAGCGGGTTCGTGGTGACGCTGTTCTTCGCCATCATCATCGTGTTCCTCGCCCTATCGGCGCAGTACGAGAGCTTCCGCGATCCGGTCGTGATTCTGGTCTCGGTTCCGATGGCGCTCTTCGGCGCGCTGATCTTTATCAACCTCGGCTTTGCCACGCTGAACATCTACACGCAGGTAGGGCTGGTGACCCTGATGGGGTTGGTAAGCAAGCACGGGATTCTGATCGTCCAATTCGCGAACCAGCTGCAGCTCGCGGGCAGAACGAAGCGGGCAGCGATCGAGGAAGCCGCCGCGGTGCGGCTGCGACCCATCCTGATGACAACGGCGGCCATGGTGTTCGGCGTGATCCCGCTGGTGATTGCGGCGGGCGCGGGTGCTGCAGGTCGCCATGCCATGGGTCTCGTCATTTTCACGGGCCTTTCGATCGGCACGCTGTTCACGCTTTTCGTCGTGCCTGCAGTCTACATGTTGCTTGGAGCCGAGCACCACCGTGCCCCCGGCCCCGCGATTGCCGCTGACGCAGTGCCGGCGAAGGCGTAATCGCGCGCAGGCACCGCGGCTGCCACGCAGCGACGGCTAGGTGACGCTGCGCGTCGATTGACGCTCGCGCCCGCGCGAGCGCGCTGGCTAAGTCTCTCGAAATCAGGCTTACTCGCGAGGCTTGCTGCGCCCAGCCGCTGGCACGAGCCTTGCACTGGACCTGGTACCCGGGCGGGGCGGCGCTCCCCTGGTTCACTCCTCGCCCTTCGCGCCGCCTCCGTTCCGGGGCCCCCTTCTCTCAAATCCCGGTGTCCAGCGTTACCGAGTTGCCTGTGTTGTGACGTTCAGGTCGCTGGGCCGAGCCCGATAGGTGGTGGGGCAAGGTTGACGATCCGCCGGAACAACGCATCGTATCCGGAGCCTGCTTCGGCACCGAACAGGGGATCCGTGTGGCCTGTGAACGCCGCATCGATCGCCTCCCAGTCCCCGGCGGTCAGATGCTTCTCCGCAAGCGGGATAAGCTCCTTTTCCTCGGCGCGCATGTGATCCCAGTGAAACGCCGCGTAGGCTTCCACAGCTGCAGCGAAGGCGGAGAATTCGCTCGCACCCCCCTGCTGATACCGTGAGAGCGCCTGCTCGAGCAGTCTTATCTTCTCCGCCCCGGCGCGATGTTCGGTCTCGAGGCGATCGATCAGCGATGCGGCTTCGCGACACCGCGTGCGCAGCAGACGGAACAGGTAGCGATCCTCCTTCGGGTGGTGGAAGCGCTCCGGGAAGGCATCGATGTAGTAGATCATCGCGCCCAGAAGATTGAAGTCCGGCTTGGCGCCGCGCTCGCGTATCTCGCGCACGAGGTAGAGCATTCCGTGAATCACGGCCGCGAGCGAACGGTGCTCGTCGTTGATGATTCTTGTCGCCTGCATGGGTCTCCCCCACCCCAGCGAGTCAGATGACCCGCGAATAGCGCCCGCGCTCGCGCCGCTCGCGCAGGTAGCGATCGAACACCATGGCCACGGTGCGCACGAGCAGCCGCCCGCGCGGCGTGACGCGGATGCCTGCAGCCGGCAGTTCGACCAGGCCGTCTGCCGCAAGGGCCTCCAACGCCTCGCGCTCCGGCCCGAAGTACTCGGCGAAGCGGATGCCGTGCGCCGCCTCGATCGCGCCGAAGTCCAGGGCGAAATCGCACATCAGCCTCTGAATCACCTCACCGCGCAGCAGATCGTCCGCGTCCCGCGCCGCGCCACGCAGCGTTGGCAACACCCCCGCGTCGATCCGCGCGTAGTACTGATCGAGTTGCCTCACGTTCTGGGCGTAGACGCCGCCTACCTTGCTGATGGCGGAGACGCCGAAGGCGAGCAAGTCGCAATCGGCATGCGTCGAGTAACCCTGGAAATTACGGTGCAGCTTGCCGCCACGCTGTGCGACGGCGAGCTCGTCTTCAGGTTTCGCAAAATGATCCATCCCGATGTACACGTAACCGGCCGCCGTCAGCTTCTCGATCGCGAGTTCCAGTATCGCGAGCTTTTCCGCCGCCGCGGGCAGTTCGCGTTCGTCGATGCTTCTCTGCGGCTTGAACAGATGAGGCACGTGCGCGTAGTTGTAAAGGGCGATGCGCTCGGGCGACGAGGCGACCACCTTGTCGAGAGTCGCCGCGAAGCCCAAGCGCGTCTGCCGCGGGAGCCCGTAGATCAGGTCGACGTTGATCGAGCCGAACCCGTGAGCGCGCGCGGCATCGATGACCAAGCGAGTCTGCTCCTCGCTCTGTATCCGGTTGACCGCCCTCTGCACTGCCGGATCGAAATCCTGGACGCCGACCGACATGCGATTGAATCCGAGGCTCGCGAGGAGCGCAACGATGCCCTCGTTGACTTTTCGCGGATCGACTTCGATTGAAGTCTCGGTTTCGGGCGCAAAGGCGAAAGCCCCGCGCAGCATCGCCATCAGGGCGGTCATCTCCTGGGCGGAAAGGAAAGTGGGCGTCCCGCCGCCCCAATGGATCTGCTCAACACGCGCCGACTCGTCGATCAGCGCGGCGACCATCTCGATCTCACGCCCGACGTACTCGAGGTACTTGGCAGCCCGGCCGTGGTTCTTGGTGACGACCTTGTTACAGGCACAGTAGTAGCAGATCGTGTCGCAGAAGGGCAGATGAACGTAAAGTGAGAGCGCCCCCGTTTCGCCGCCGGCTGCGCTCTGCCGACCCAGAAGCGCGTTGACGAACCGCTCGGCGGTGAACGCCTCGGTAAACCGATCAGCGGTGGGGTAGGACGTGTAGCGCGGGCCGGACTGATCGTACTTGCGGATCAGCTCCGCGTCGAAGCAGACACCCGAGTGCACCGCCGCGACGTGACTTGGAGGCATGACGCGAGTCTGCCACCGCGCCCGGGGCGGCCGCCTTGAGCCAGATCAAGGCTGCCCGCCCGGGGGAGCTTCAGCGAGACGGAATCTGGATGAGTTCCGCGATCTTCTCCTTGGTCAGGGGCGCCGCCGTGAACTTCAGTGTCACCGCATCCTGCACGATCGTGTCCAGGCCGACGATCTTGTCCGGGTCCAGAGACGACTTGGGGAAGAAGCCGTCGCGCGTGCGCTTCGCCATCGCCAGCGGAACACCGACGAAGTCGGCATAGGTCTCCAGCGCCATCGGATCGTCGGAGTACATCCAGTCGATGGTCTCCCGGTAGGCCTTCATGAAGCGATCGATCGCCGGTTTGCGCGCCTGCAGCACCTGCGCCGTGGTGATCAGCAAGCGCACCGTCTGGCCTTTGAACACCGCGGCGTCGTTGCCGGTCGCGATGATCCGGATCTTCCCTTCGTCGAGCTGCTGCAGGCCCATGGGCGGAGCTGACCAGCCAACATCGATCTGGCCGGACAGCACCTGGGTGAGCGTCGTCGCCGGGCCTCCGGTTGCGGTAGGCTTCGCCTTGAGGTCGTACTGCTTCACGAACGCCGTCACCACTCCGTGAGTCGACGATCCGTTGGTCGAGTACGCGATCGTCTTGCCCTCGGTGTCCTTGAGCGATTTGATCGGCGAGCTCGCCAGCACGTACCAGAACTGATCCGGAGCGCCGGTCGTTTGGGCCCCGATGATGCGGACGGGGGCGCCCTTTGAGAATGCGGAAAGCACGCCCATGATTCCGGGGGCGACGCCGATGTCCACGCTGCCCGAGATCACCGCCTGCTGGGTTTCACCGGCGCCCTGGGTCCACAGGATCTCCAGCACCAGTCCGTGCTTCTTGAAGATGCCGGCGCGCTGTCCGACCTCGGCGACGGACGTGTCCCAGTTGCCGCGCTGGCCCGCCGCGAGCTTCAGCGTGTCGTCGGCTAGCGCCGCGTGCATGGCCGTCGCCG
>DASVFM010000036.1:0-12724 GCA_036380055.1 Casimicrobiaceae bacterium | reverse complement strand
GCGATCGACAGGACCAGTATACAGACAGCAATCGACGCCGGCGCTGATTCCATCGAGCACGGCAACGAGGTTACCGACGACCAACTGAAACGGATGCGCGATAAAGGCATATTCCTCGACCTGACGCCGACGTTTTTTGGTGGCTTCCTTCTGAAAATTACCGAGCCAAGCATCGTGACATCGCCCTCTTTTCAGGCGGCGAACGTCGATTCCGAGACACGCCGAAAGAGACACCAGGAGTTCGTTCAGCGAGTGTTGAAGTCGGGCGTGAAGTTTGCTGCTGGGTCGGACATGTGCTGGTTTTATCCGGGGAAAACTCGCGGACAATCGAGCATTGAGACGTTTCTTAATCTGCGTGAGGCCGGAATGCCGCCTCTCGATATAGTTCGTGCCGTCACCAGCAATGCGGCAGAGATGCTGGGCTGGGACGACCGGATAGGCGCAATTGAGCCCGGCAAGCTGGCCGATCTCGTCGCGGTCGCTGGTGACCCGGTCGCCGACACTACCGAGTTGGCCCGTGTACGCTTCGTGATGAAGGGGGGCAAGGTCATCCGTAACGACCTTGCATCGCATTGAACGCGAAGCGCATCTAAGCGCGGCGTCTAACCACAGCGCTTCTGCGAAGGAAGGTGTCTTGCGGCTAGCCCAGGCGGCACGCTCCTACGAACATTGACATAGATCACGGTGGCACTTTCGGTGCACGTTTTATTGCGGCTTCAGTTCTTTCGTGCGAAGCCCGCCGCGTGCCATTCGCCCCCTTTTGTGCGAAATCGTGAACTTAGGGCGTATCATTAAGGGGCTAGAAAACTACTGTTCCGCCTAGTTCAACTCGAAGGAAAGGGATCGCTCATGAAGACTCGGGTTCTCATTGCAGTTGCCATGGCCACCTTGCTCGCCAGCACGGCTTTCGCAGCCGACCAGTCGTGCGACGCGCAGGCCGCCGAGAAAAAGTTGGCAGGCGCAGCCAAAACGAGCTTCGTCAAGAAGTGCGAGAAAGACGCGACGGCAGCGGCTACCACGGCCTGCGAAGGACAGGCGGCCGACAAGAAGCTTGCCGGCGCGGCGAAGACGAGCTTCGTGAAGAAATGCGTAAAGGACTCAACTGCTCCAGCGAAATAGCCGCGCAGGTCTGATTCACAACGCAATAGGCCCCGCTCCGCGGGGCTTTTTGCTTGGCTTGGAGCGTCCGGTATGGGTCGCTCTGCGACCGTCACAGACCGGCCATCTGCAGACATGCACGGAAGTCGTGTTTGGTCGGTCCTATCTCCCAGGGATGCCAGCTTTGCGCAGACCCGCGTAGAGGTGCGCCTCGGCGCGCTCGTGATAGCCGGGGGTTCCAAAATCAACGACCTTGTATTTCTCGATTGTGAACGTCGGTTTCTTGCCGAGGAGCGCGGCCCTGGCTGCCGCCGCCTTGTCCGAATCCCCTAACTGGGCGTACCCGGCAGTCAGGTATGGCCTTCCACCCATCCAAACTCTCGCAAGGCCTCGGCTTGCCGGACCTCCTGTGGGGTATCCACCGAGCCGTTATCCCGGACGCCGATGCGGCGGACCGCCTTAGAGCCATGCGCGATTGCGATGCCTGGCGCGACGAGAACGCCTGCCACCGTCCGGCAGAAGCTCCGCCGCGATGTCGACCAGGCTCGCTGCTCCCTTGCCATCCGCTCCCCTAGGCTGTGGCTGGGTGTCGGCAGACTCATGCGCCCACGTCACCGAGAGCGGTCGTTAGATCGAGATATCGACCCGCACGCAGTGGATCGGGGGTAGACTTTTCGGCGTGGACGTCGGGAAACCGCCGGACGCCCTGCCCCCGACAGATAGGCGCATTGCGCCACGCCGAGGCCCCAAGCCCGTCCGGCGGAAGCCCCGTCGACGCCATTGACCGCCAGACTGGACTATCGCGGCAACAGACTTGCCGTGCCAAAAAACTCTATTCGACCGGGGGAAACCATGCTGAATCGAGGAAGGGAAGGCGCGAGCGCTCGAGGGGTGCGGCGCATTTCCGGTTGGAGCGTTATCGTATGCGGCGCCCTCGCGGCGATTCTCGCCGGTTCGCTGGGCGCAGCGCCTTTCGCCTATGTTACAAATGACGACAACACCGTATCGGTGATCAACACCGGGACCAATACGGTGGTTGGGACAATTCCGGTTGGAAATTCTCCGATTGGGGTCGCGGCTGACCCCGTCCATCACTCGGTCTACGTCACGAACTCCGGCGACGACAGCGTATCAGTCATCAATACCCACCTTCAGCGTGTCGTAAGAACAATCAAAGTCGGCAGCAACCCGGAGGGGATCGCGGTCAATTCCGCGGGCACCCGAATCTATGTGACGAACAACTTCGGTGGCAGCGTTTCCGTTATTCGGATTTCACCAATACCGCTACTCATGAGGGTGATCGCGACGATACCGGTCGGGGTTCTCCCGCTAGGTGTCGTCGTGAACCCGGCGGGCACCGTCGTGTACGTAGCGAACAACGGGGTTAGCAACAGTATCTCGGTGATCAACACTCAGACTAACAACGTTATGGCAACCATTCCGATTGGAGGCACCGCTGGCGCAGGTCCGGCCGGGCTAGAAATCAATCCCGCGGGCACACTTCTCTATGCGACCAAGCTCGCTGGCAATACCGTATCGGTAATTGACACGTCGACGAACAGCGTAACAGCCACGATCGGCGTCGGGACCTTCCCGACGGGAATTGCGCTCGATCCGGTCCACTCGCAAGCCTTTGTCGCGAACCTGGGTAGTGATGATGTATCGGTTATCGATACAGCGACTAATACTGTAACGGCTACCCTTCCCGTCGGAAAGGCGCCGGTGGGTATTGCAGCGAGCCCTACCGGCTTTGCCTACGTGGCTAACAACGGCAGCAACGATGTTTCAGTCATCAGTACGGCTACGAACATCGTGACCGACACAGTCTCCGTCGGAACCGGCCCTGAGGCGTTCGGGCGGTTTATCAAGTAAAAGAGCCCGAACGTCTGCTAAGGGTCGCTCTGATCCGAAGCGGACGATCAGGTTTCGCCGAAGCAGGCGTTCAACGAAACTAAGGTGGCTCTAAGGACGCCCTAAGGACAAGAGCCCAACATCTGCCCCATGCTCTTACGTCTTTCGTGGTTGTGCAATGGAGATTTGGGCCCTGTCAGAGTCTTGACAGCTTGAGCATGGCATTCAGTCGGGGGCAAGGGAGCGCACGCCGTTGTTCCCCCCCGACAAATAGGCGCATTGCGCAACGCCGAGGCTCGCAAGCCTCTTATGGCGGTCAGAAACAACAATGGGGGCTACCATGGACGCTTCCAACCTTCGAAGACTTACAGCCTTCACAGCAACATTCTTCGTGGGGGTCTTATCGTATTCCTCGAACTCCGTGGCAGTAACAGCTTGCGAGGCACAGTGCAACATAAACTACGAGCACTGCCTGCAAAGCCATGGTGCCGGCGCTTTCTGCGATCAACAAAACGCAAGATGCTTGAACTTTTGCCGCACGCCCCCGCCACCACCGCCCCCAGGGGGCGACGTACTGAGCAATCCAAAGTTGCAACTCAAGCTTGCTAGGGCTGGGGCACCGATTACCGGAGTGATCGCGTCGTTTAGCGACTCCAATCCGAGTGCCGTGGTATCCGACTTTACCGCAGTGATCGACTGGGGCGACGGTTTCCAATCGGCAGGCGTTGTCGGTGGTTCAGCTGGCAAGTTGACCGTCAGCGGGGACGGCAGTGCTTACGAGCAACCGGGGTTCTTTAGAGTTTCGGTAACCCTTAGCGCACAGGGCGTCACGAGTTCTACCGCGACCGGCAGAGTATTCGTGTCGCGCTGAGCGCGAATCGCGTTCTAGGTTCGAGGTCGCGCGTGGTCGCCGGAGTCGGTTTCTCGCGGCGGCAGCGCAAGCAGTAATCGATCCACGCCGCAATAGGCCCCGCGTTGGCGGGGCTTTTGTTCTTGCGGCGGAGCATCCGCTTCGAGGACCGAATTCTTCGCGGTGCAAAACCTGCCGATCTGGCCGTCCGACAGCCCACGAAGTTCGAGTTGGTCATCACCCTAAAGACCGCAAAGGCGCTTGGGCTAACGATCCCACAATCGCTGCTGCTCCGGGTTGACGAGGTGATTCGCTAGTTCAGCGAATGTCTGCCTCTGGCCGTTAGCAGTCGTTGTGTCGGCACGGCGGTCTGGCACTAGCTGTCGTACTGGCAGGGGCGCGCCCTCCGCATCAGAATCGCCGTATGGAAACGTCAGCGGCGACAGCGTCGGAGAGCGTCTACCGCGTCAATGTATTCACCGAGCACTCCGGCGGCTGCTACACCTGCAGGTACTTCGGCGAACGCGTCCGAACTGGCCTAGACAACGCAATACGCGTATGCACTATAAGAAAGAAAGAGAAACGGCCCCGCTCGGGGGCCGTCATTCTTGAGTTTGGTGGAGGCGGCGAGAATCGAACTCGCGTCCGGAAACACTACACAGTCGAGACTACATGCTTAGCCTCGTCATTTTCTCTCGCCCCGCTGCCGCCGACGGACAGGCCGCCGCAGGACCAGTCACCTTGATTTAGCGTGTCGCCCAAGTGACCCGGGCGCACGCGATCGCTCTAAATGTCCTCGCCGTGATTTCGCCGTTTCCGGCTACATCACCCAAGCTGAGCGCCGCTCGGTGCGAGGTCCGGCGGGGTTAAGCCGCCAGAGCGTAAGTTTCGTCGTTCGCAGTTAAGTTTGCGATTGCAGAGGATTCACAAGGTTCTGCACCTTGGCATGCCTCGCGCTGCTTCGCAGTCCCCGTCGAAACCAGGTCGCCCCCGGTAACCGGTCGTGCGGCCAAGCCTCCTCGTGAGGCCCCGCGCGCTGAGTGCGAATGATACCACTCTTCTGATGTGGGGACGGGATCGTCGCGTCGCAAGAACCCTGTTGTTCGCGCTCGGGTACAATCCGCGATCCTCTCGCAGAGTCCGATGCGGCCGATGGCGCTGATCCCGATCATCCTTTCCGGAGGTGCTGGTACCCGCCTGTGGCCGCTCTCGCGCGAGGCGGCGCCGAAGCCTTTCATCAGGCTGCCCGGCGAGCTGGGGCCAGCGACTCTCCTTGCGAGGACATACGCGCGCGCGATCGCCCTCCCTGGCGTCAGCGCATTGGTCACGGTGACGAATCGCGACTTCTATTTCTACGCAAAGGACGCTTACGCCACTTGCGACGGGAGCAAGCCGCCGCGCAACGTGTACCTGCTCGAGCCGTTCGGCCGCAATACCGCCGCGGCGGTGGCGCTGGCGGCTCGCTACGCGGAAGCGACCTCCGGTCCCCAGTCGACTCTGCTCGTGCTGCCGGCAGATCATCTGATCCTCGACGGCTCTGCTTTCGCTGCCGCCGTCGCACGCGCCGTTTCCGCCGCCGAAGGCGGTTGGCTGGTGACCTTCGGCATCGCGCCGAAAGGCCCCGAGACGGGCTACGGATATCTCGAGGTGGGCGATGCGCTCGCTGCTCAGGATACTTTCCGGGTGCGGCGCTTCGTCGAGAAGCCGCCGCTGGCGGAGGCGAAGAAATACGTCGAGTCGGGACGCTATCTCTGGAACTCGGGCATGTTCTGCTTCACGGCTGCACGCGTGCTGCAATCCTTCGCGCGTCATGCCCCGAACGTGCTCGCCGCCGTCGATCCCGTGTGGAAGCGCCTGGAGGCGAGCAGGGATTCGACCATGCTCGAGATCGACGCCGACCTCTTCGCCGCGGTGCCCGAGATCTCCTTCGACTTCGCGGTCATGGAGAAGGAGGACTCCACGGCGGTCGTCAGGAGCGAGTTCGACTGGAGCGATATCGGCTCCTGGGAGGCGATCGCGGGGCTCGCCACGCCCGATGCGGCAGGCAATCGCGGCGAAGGCGAGCGCATCGCGATCGACACGCGCGATACCTATGTATACGCGCAGGAGCGCGTCGTGGCGACGCTCGGCGTCGAGGGTATGGTGATCGTCGACACGCCGGACGCGCTTCTCGTCGCGGCGCGCGACGACGTGCAGCGCGTGCGCGAGGTGGTGGCGCAACTCAAGGCGAAGGGCCACGACGCCTACCGGCTGCACAAGACCGTAGCCCGGCCATGGGGGGCTTACACGGTGCTCCAGGAGGGCCCCGGCTTCAAGATCAAGCGCATCGAGGTCAAGCCAGGCGCTGCGCTGTCGCTGCAAATGCATAACCGCCGCAGCGAGCACTGGGTTGTCGTGAGCGGCGAGGCCCGCGTCACGAACGGCGACCGCATCTACGCCCTGCGCGCGAACGAATCGAGCTTCATTCCGGCGCAAAGCAAGCACCGGCTCGAGAATCCCGGCGTGGAGGCGCTCGTGGTGATCGAGGTCCAGTGCGGCGACTACCTCGGCGAGGACGACATCGTGCGCTTCGAGGACGTCTACGGGAGAGCGAAGGCCTAACCGCCACGCTATAATGTTGGCTTGCAGAGCGAGAATTCCGACCGCACTCTCCGGGTAGCCTGCGCGGTAGACCGCCGGAGCGCTAACCGACAGGGAATAAACGTGCCTCCCGCGCCTCGCTGGACGATCCCCTTGCAAGGCCTCCTGACAGAGGGCACATGCGTGCAGATCGGGTGGCCCGAGGAATCCGAATTCGACGCGATCACGATGCTGCGCAATCGTCCGAACATGCGGCGGCAGTTCCTGGACCCTCGTCCGCTCGATCCGGTGCGCAACCGTGAATGGCTGCGCCGCGGAATGAATCGACCCTACGAAGCGATGCTCGCGATCCGCCTCAGGGCAGACGGCGTGTTCGTCGGAGCGATCGGCTGGAGCCGCGGCGACCCTGTCGAGGGGAGCTTCGAGCTCGGACGGGTCATGGTTGATGCGCAGGCTCTTCTGCCCTACCGCGCTCGTCTTCCGGCCGACTACCCTGGCGTCGCCGTCGATGCGGGCATGGCGATACGCGATTTTGCCTTCACGCACCTCGCGTTGACGGTCATACGCATGGCGGTGATCGAGGCCAACCGCCTCTCGCTGCATGCCGCGCTCAGCGGCGGCGGGCATGTCACGGGCTCGCATTCCGAGAGCCGATCCGACGGCAGCGAGCTTCGGCTCATCGATCTCGAGTGCCGTCGCGAGGACTGGCTCCGCTTGAAGGAGCACGGACCCTTGCCGCGCGGCCGCTCGCTCGTGGCGAGCAAATCTCCTGTCGTTGCTCCATCATCTTGAGGCGCTTTTCGTGAACGCCCCGATCCCCATCTTCCGTCCGCGCGTCGCCGACAGCGCGCGCGCACGCGTGCTCGCAACGCTCGATTCCGGATGGCTGGGTTACGGACCGGAGTGCCGCCGACTCGAAGAGCACTTCATGCAGCTGCGCGGCGGCTGGGCTCTCGCGACGTCGTCGTGCACGAGCGCGCTGTACCTTGCTGGGCGCCTGGTGCGCAAACTGGCGAGCAGCGATGCGCCCGAAGTGATCGTGCCCGCCGTGACCTTCGTGTCCTCCGGCGTAGCATTCGCCGAGGCCGGCCTGCGCCCGGTGATCGCCGACGTTCACCCCGACAGTCTGCTTCTCGATCCGGCAAGCGCTGAGAAAGTGCTGACTCCGAGGACGCGAGCCATTGTCGTCGTGCACCTGTATGGCCAGCGTTCGCCGGACCTCGCGCGGCTGCGCACCCTGGCCGACAAGCACGGGTTGATCCTGATTGAGGATTGCGCGCATCGGGTGGACTTGCTTGACGGCACGGCGCCGGTCGGCGATCTGCTCTGCTACAGCTTCAATGCGATCAAGGAGCTTCCCGGCGGCGAGGCTGGCCTCATCTGGGGCAGGGATGTCGAGCACGAGTCCTGGGTGCGCTCGGTATCGAACCTCGGGCTGACCATCGACACGATGCAGCGCGCGTCTACGCTTCGCCATGGAGACTACGCGTTCATCTCCGAGCCGGGATTGAAGCTCCGCAGCAACGATGTCTGCGCCTCCTTGGTCAGAGGCGGGATCGAAACCCTGGCGGCGTGTCGCGAGGCTCGTCGCGAGCAGTGGCAGCGTTACGAACACTTGCTCGCGCCGCTCGCGCCTGCAGTGAAACCGCTCCGGCGCGGGGATGACGACAGCTTTCTGATGTACATCGTCAAAGTTCCGGCGCCGATCCGCGAAGCAGTCCGCGCTGGAATGGCCGCTGCGGGTGTGGCCACCAGCGTGCATTACCCTTCGCTGGCCCGCCACCCTCTTCTCGGCAACAAGCCGGGCAGCACCGGCTGCGCGGGCCAGGACGAATGCGTCCTCACGCTGCCGACGTTCCTTGGCCTCTCGGCCGAAGATCAGTCGCGCGTGGCGGACGCGCTCGGCGCGGCGCTCGAAGCAGCGTCGGGCAGCGCGGCGGCCCGTCGAGCGGTAGGCTCGCTCTCTTCTCTCTGAGATCGTGATGGCTCCGCCGCTGGACGCCGCTCGGGCCGCGCCGGCGCTAACGCTCACGCCTGAAGACGCCGAGCTCGGTCTGGTTCCACGGCTGCAGGCTGCCGAGAGCGATCGCAACGGACCGGTGCTGCGCGGGAACGTGCCGTCGGGGCCGGATGCGGGTCCTTGCCTGTTTCTCGTCGGGCCGGAAGCCGCCGAAGTGGCGACCTCGTCGAGCGTCGAGGCGTTCAGCAGCGACGAGGGCTGGCGCCACGTGCTCGGTCGCGGTTGCGGCCACGCGGTGCTCAACACCGACGATCCGCTGCATGCCGAACAGCGACGCCAATGGGCTCCGTCGCTGACCAGCGCCATGATCCAACTGCATTGGCCCGCGATCGAGCGAGCGATCGATCGCTGCATCGAGCAGCTGCGTGCGGGCGACGGATTCGATGCCTACCCAACCATGCGCCTGCTCGCGTTTCGCGCGGTCGGAACGACCTTCGCCGCACTTCCGGAAGCGATGATCGAACCCGCGTTTCGCGCCATCTGCGTGATTCTCGACGGCCAGGACTTCGCGCATGAATCACGCGAGTCCTACGTTGCGAGGGCGAACGCGGCGCGGGCGGAGTTCGGAAGAATCCTGCTCGACATCATCGCCACGCGGCGGCGCAATCGACCTGAGACTGCAACAACCCTTCTGGACCTGCTGCTCGACTATCCGAGCTTCCCGGACAACCCGGATCCGGACGATGCGATCCGGTCCCATCTCTCGGTGTTGCTCATCGCCGGGCACGATACGGGCGCAACGCTCTACTCGCGGGCCACATTCGTGCTCGCAGAGCATCCCGAGATTGCGGATCTGCTGCGGCGGGAGCTTGCCGCCGCGGGCTGGACGGACGGGGGGCCACTGCGCGTCGGCGAACTCGATCGGCTGCCGTACCTGCAGCGGTTCATGCTGGAGGCCGGGCGCCTGTATCCCTCGCTGCTGAACCTCCCGCGCGTCGTCGTGAAGGAGAGCGAGATCGGCGGCTATCGACTCCTGCCCGGCACCCGCATCGCGCTCGCGGCCGCCGCGACGCACCTGCTCGAGCGGTTGCATCGCGATCCGCTGCGCTTCGATCTGGAACGTTACACCGGCACCGACGATCCGCGCTCACGTCCGTTCCGCATGCTCACCTTCGGCGGCGGCAGCCGTATCTGCATGGGCATGCGCTTCGCGCAGCTCGAATTCAAGGCGATCTTCGCCCGGCTGGTCGCGCACCTGGTGCTCGAGTCCGCAGTCGACGGCCCGGTACCGCACGCCGGGTTCTGGGCTGCGCGCCCTGCCGCACCGCTGCAGATCCGCAGCCGGGCGCGCTAGGCAGGGCTGGGCGAGCTGGCCTCGCCGGTGGGTTGGGCTTCGCGCACCGCCAGCAGCTTTCCCACCAGCGTCACGAAGTCGCGTCGCCGGTACGCCTCGAAGCCGCGTTCAGCGAGCGCCAGACGGCGCGGCTCGTCGTCGAGCAGGTTGCGGCAAAGCCGCGGAAAGTCTTCGGCGCTCGCGAAGGCGATGCCCTCGCGCACATCGGCATCGATCTCGTCGTGCGTGTCGAATTCGGACACCAAGGCGCGCTGATTTGACAGTGCATGCGACATCCGTGCCACCTCGAAAACCGAGTCCGCCGCTGCATGGATGTTCAGAATGAGGCGTGCCCTGGCGATGTATCTGTCACGCTGTGCGCCGTACATGTCCTGCAGCACGTAGACGCGCACGCCCACGTCCGCGAGTCGATCGAGAACGGCTCGCCGCCGCGCGGTCACGTGGCCATAGAACACCGCGTCGATGTCCGTGGGGGTCGCCGGATCGATCGTCGTGCACTCCGGCACATAGCCGGGTTGCAACAAGCGCACGCGCGTGGAGATGCCCTGCTCGGCCCAGGCGCGCACATTGCGCCGGCTGTAGTCCCAGGTTTCGAAGCGCTGCACAAACGGGATCAGCGCCGGCAGAAACAAGGGGCGCCCAACGATCATCTCCGTGTTGTAGATGATCGTATCGGCCGGAAGGGTATCGGCGACCTCGGGCTCAAGCTGGTGAGCGCCGACGATGATGTTGGCCGCATCGAAGACAAGCTCGTTCTCCACGATGCGTGCCGGATGGCCGAGACGCTGCAGAGCGGAGCAGAGGATGGTCGCCGCGCCGCGGTACAGGTTGTGCGCGCTCGTCGTTTGCGGCCGGACCAGCAGGACGTTGAAATGCTTGGGTTGCATGTGGATCGTCGCCTGAGAACGGCCTTCATTCCGGCGCGGCAGGCACCGGCAGCGCCGCAGCACGACTCGTCACGTAGATGCCCGTGAGGATCAGCACGATCCCGATCACGTGGAACCCCTGCAGGACCTCGCCGAGGAACAGCCAGGCGAGGAGCACGCCGAATACCGGCATGAGATGCACGAAGAGGCCGGCGACGCTCGCTCCCAAACGCTCGACACCCCTGTTCCAGAACACGTACGCGAGGAACGAAGAGAAGAGCCCGATGCTCGCGAGCGCGACCACCGCCTGCCAGCTCCACTGCGCCTGGCGCGAGAAGCTCGCCTCAGCGAGATAGAAGGGCAGCACGGCCGTGTCGCCGATGCAGGCGATCACCAGCAGGAAAGCCAGCATGTCGAGACCCGGCGGTCGCCAGCGCAGACAGATCGTGTAGAGGGACCAGAGCAGCATCGATACGATGATGAGGACATCGCCGAGGTTCAGGCGAAACGACGCGAGGAGCGCGAGGCTTCCCTGGGAAAGGATCGTGAGCACGCCGGCGAGCGACACGGCCACGCCGGCGATCTGCACGTTGGACAGCCGCTGGTGCAGGAACGCCCACGAGAGGGCGATGATCATCACCGGAATGAACGAGTTCAGGATCACACCGTTGGTTGCGGTCGTGTAGTTCAGCCCGATGTAGGCAAGAGCGTTGTGCGAGCCAACACCGAGCACGCCGAGCAGCAGCAGCACGCGATAGTTGGCGCGAATGATCGGCCATTGCCGCCGTACGCTCGGCAGCGCGAAAGGCAGCATGAAAGCAATCGCGAACGTCCAGCGATAGAACGTCATCGCGAGCGGCGGAATCTCGGTGTGCAGCCCGCGGCCGATGATCCAGTTGCAGGCCCAGAAGAAAGGCGCCAGCGCGAGCAGAAGATACGGCGAGGCGGACGGCGCACGCCGCGCGAGCGAAGGGGTTGCCATGGCGCATTATCGCCGAGGAACCCGTGCCGCGATACCGCGTGACGTCCTGCACCACTCGTATAATCGCGACTCGGCGCGCATCGGGCGCACCTGAGCTCCGCATTCGAACCCCACCATGCCTACCATTGCCCCGGCTGCCCTCGCGCTGCCGCGGCTTCTCCCCGAACGGCCCCCGCCCGCACAGCGCGCCGCCGCGCGCGCAGTGATCGGCTCGGCCGATGCGCTCGCCCTGGCGCAGCACGCCGCGGGCGCGACGGCTCGCGGGGAGCTGCTCGCGGTCATCTGCGCGGAGGCGCTCGCCGTGCAGCGGCTCGCCGCAGAGATTCCCTGGTTTGCGCCGGGGCTGCGGGTGTCGGTGCTCCCGGACTGGGAGACGCTGCCCTACGATCATTTCTCGCCGCACCAGGATCTCGTTTCGGAGCGATTGGCGACGCTCTACCACGCATCGCGCGGCGAATGCGACGTGCTGCTCGTCGCCGTCACGACAGCGCTCTACCGCCTTGCACCGCCCTCGCACCTGGCCGCGTTCACCTTCTTCCTCACGCAGGGGGAGCGGCTCGATCTCGACGGCTTGCAGTCGCAGCTCGCGCTCGGCGGCTATCAGCGCGTCACCCAGGTCGTCGCGGCGGGCGAGTATAGCCTGCGTGGCGGGCTGATCGACCTGTTTCCGATGGGAAGCGCGCTGCCCTATCGCATCGACCTGCTCGACGAGGCGATCGAGTCAATCCGAAGTTTTGACGTCGATACTCAGCGCAGCCTCTATCCCGTGCCCAGCATCCGTCTGCTTCCGGCGCGCGAGTTCCCCCAGGACGAGAACGCCCGCATGCGCTTCCGCGGCCGCTTCCGCGAAGTGTTCGAGGGGGACCCCTCGAAATCGACGCTTTATCGCGATGTGAGCAATGGCGTCATGCCCGGAGGCATCGAGTACTACCTGCCGCTTTTCTTCGACGCCACCGCGACGCTCGCGGACTATCTGCCACAGGCGGCCACACTCTGCCTGCATGGCGCGATCGAAGACGCGATCCGGCAGTTCTGGGAGGACTGCGAGTCGCGCTACCGGCTGCTGCGCGGGGATCCGGCGCGCCCGCTCATCCCTCCCCCTGAGCTGTTCCTGCCCGGCGACGAATTTCATCGCATCGTGAAGCCGTTCGCGCGCTTCGAGCTGCCGGCTCAGACGTCCGCA
>DASVFM010000035.1:0-22329 GCA_036380055.1 Casimicrobiaceae bacterium | reverse complement strand
CTACCGCGGCGTAAAGCACCTGTCGGTTGCGAGTTGCCATTCAGTTCCCCCTTTCCGGGCTTATGAACAACGACGAACCGCATTCTGAGACAACCGCGCTCTATATGGAACGTGAATATTCACCTGCGGCCGGTGAATATTCACTTGACAATCCGGTTTTCTGTACTATGGATCCGCCCCCTACGGGGTGTCCGAATTGACGTTTCCTAACCTATTGATTATATTTGGTTTCATAACGTGCCATTCCGATCCTCCGCCGGCGGGTCAATTGACCAAGGCCAGCACAAAGCCGTCGTAGCCCTTGCTGCCAACGGTCTGGATGCCCGTAGCGTCGAGGCGCGGCTCCTTGGAAAGGACGTCGAACATGCGCCGTGTTCCCTGAACCCCAGGGGCCTGATCGGCAAGATTGATGACGGATCCGTTGCGAACGACATTGTCGATGACGACCAGCGTTCCCGGCTGTGAGAGTCTGACGGCCCATTGGACGTAGCTTGAACTGCCCTCCTTGTCGGCATCGATGAAGATCATGTCGAAGGGGCCGCGCCCCTCCGACTCGATGACCGGCAGCGTTTCGAGCGCTGCCCCGACACGAACGTCGACGAGCTGTGCCAGGCCAGCTCGCTCGATGTTCTCCCGCGCCACTGCGGCGTGCTTCGGTTCCCTCTCGAGCGTTATCAGCCTGCCATCCGAAGGCAGAGCGCGTGCGAGCCATATCGTGCTGTAGCCGCCGAGCGTGCCGATCTCGAGGATGCTTCGCGCCTGCAGGGCTCGGGCAAGCAGATGCAGCAGCTTGCCCTGATTCGGGGAGACGTCGATGGCTGGAAGTTGAGCGGCCGCATTCGCGGCGCGCGCGGCCTCGAGCGCGGCATCGCGTGGGACGAGCAGACCCGTCAGGTACTGATCCACCGCTACCCATACGCTGCGCGCCCGGGTTGCAGCAACGCCCTTTTCCATCTGTGTCGAAAAATAAGGATTGCGCACGCGGGATCCCGAGTGAATCCTGCAGCGCGGCGGCGATGGTGCATGCAGGCCCGTCACGATGTCAAGCCAATCGTGCTCGAGTGAACGACCGATGACGCGCGATCGGCCACCTCGCCTCGGGCCTCCGTTGCTGTCAGAATGTATCCGCGCAGCGACGCAGCTGATCGTGACTCAGAGGAGACGCTGGCATGCTTACGACGAAACCGACCTTCGCGGCGTTCAATCAGGGCGATATGCCTCGCATCGCCTGCTTCAACAAGGCGAAGACGCCGCTCGGCGTGGACCTCGATGCGCTGATCGCCGCGATGCAGGCCTTCGTCGACCAGGACGTTGCGCCCGTCTGGGGCACGCCGGCCAAGCTCGTCAAGTCGAGCGACTTCCTGGCCGGCAAGTGGGCGATGGTCTTTCTCGATGACGCCGATCAGCCAGGCGCCCTCGCCTATCACGACCTGACGCCCGACGGGCTGCCGCTCGCCAAGGTATTCGTCAAGACCACGATCGCCAACCGCGGGCTGGTAAGCGTCTCGGCTTCGCACGAGCTCGTCGAGATGCTGGTAGATCCGGCGATCAATCTGCTGACCACGGGGCCGGACCCGAAACTGGTCTACGCCTACGAGAGCGCGGACCCGGTCGAGGAGCTGAGCTACCCGGTTCGCGGAATCCCGATGACGGACTTCGTGTACCCGTCGTACTTCGAGGCGTTTCACAAGCCGGACAGCGTGCAGTTCGATCGACTCAAGAAGGTGTCAAAGCCCTTTCAGATCCTGTCGGGCGGCTACCAGATCATATTCAAGAATGGAAAGTGGACGCAGATCTACGGCTCGGCGGCGAAGAAGAAACGCTTCGCTCGGGAGGATCGCAGAGGGCATCGGAGCGAGCAGCGCGCGCGGCGACGCCTGATCCGCGCGGATCCGAACGCGATATAAGAGGCTGCGCGCAGGGGCTAGCGGGCGCGCGGACTAGGTGCGCACGTATGACCGGGCGCCGTAGTAGTCCCCGACGCCCACGATGACGGAGCGGACGAGGTCGCGCTCCGCCGCGCTGAGGTAAGGACTCCAGATGTCGAAGATCAGGACGGCGCGCGGCACGTCGCTGTCGTTCCACACCTCGTGCTCGATCGAATCGTCAAATATCAGCGCCTCGCCGGGAACCCACTCACGCCGTTCGCCCCCGACGCGGAATCCGCAGCCTGGCGGAATGATCAGCGGCAGGTGCACGGTGAGGCGCGTGTTGTGGACGCCATTGTGCGGCGGTATGCGGGTCTTTGCGTCGACGATGGAGAAGACCGCTGTGGGGCCGTAGCCGGGGACGTCCCAGCGCGGCCACGACTGCAATGCGGCGACGGTGCGCGGGCAGCGCGCGATGTGCTCGTCGATCGCCGTGCCTTCCCGCCACAGGAAGTAGACGCCCCACCGGCGCGAGTGGTTGAGCTCCTTCCACTTGGTCATGCGCGCCGCCTCCCCGAGCGCGACGTACGGCTCCAGTATCTCCGGTCCGTCAGCGAGCAGGTTGATGAGCTCCCCGCGGATGTCATCGGTGGCCGCTTCGATCGACGCGAGCCAGGGAAAGTCTCCGTGTTCGTGGAACTCGATCGCGGGCAGCTCCGGGAAGTGCATGAAGCTTGGCTGCTGGCGATAGATGCGCTCTTTCTGAAGCAGAGCTCCGAGGCAGCGGTCGAAGCGACGGAACAGCGCGCCTGCGTGCGAGGCGCGAATGTTCTTGAGCCGCTCCTCGAGGAACGCCTCCAGTGCGCGGTTGTTCGCGTCGACGACTTCCTTCGCATGACGCAGGATCTGCTGCATGGTGGCGGGCGGCTCGACGCCGGGAGGAATCGAGTGAAGCGCGATTCGGTAAGCCGCAGCGGCGTCGCGGGTCTTTCCCCGCGACTCGAGCAGCGAGCCCTTCTGCAGCAAGGCGCGGAGATTGCGCGGCTCGAGCGCAAGCGCCTTCTCCAGCGCAGTCATTTCTGCCTCGTCGCGCTCAAGGGCGCGCAGTGCCACGGCTAGATTGACCCAGAGCGAAGCGTTGGAGGGCGATTCCTTGACCGCATGCTCGAGCGCTTCCAGGGCGCCGGCGGGATTGCCCGCTGCGAGCATACGTCGCGCGCGCTCGTTGAGCACCAGCGGATGTCGCGGAGCTACCGTCTGCGCCTGCTGAAAGAGGCGCTCCGCGTCCTGCGTCTGTCCGCGTTCGAACGCCTGCGCGGCGAGTTCCACAAGTTGCACCACGCTCCGGGCGTCAGCTTCCGGAACGCTCATCCGAGTACCTTCCGAGGCGAGTGCAACAAAGGATCTGCGCGCAGAGGATCAGAGGGCTGCCGAGACCTCGCATTGTAGCGATTTGTATGGCCCCGGATCAAAACGAGGAGCACACAGCCCGGAGAGCCTCTCCGTGCTTTATCGGGAAGTGCTGCTCATCGGGATGCGTCGCCGACGCAATCGCCGCCGCCGGTCCCGCCGGTAGCTTCAATGGCGGCAAGCTGTTCGGGGACGAACGGGGGCGGGGTCGCACCCCGCCGGTCCGCGCCACGAAGGACTCCGGGCAGGACCCGCAGCCCTAGTCAAGGCAGCTCACGATCAATCGCGGAGTGCGAATGACCGATTACAGATTCTCGTAGACGAAAAGAGCGTTGGCTCCGGACCAGTAATTCCACGTGTTGTCTACGCCGTCGCTACGGAGCGTCGGGATTGTGCGGAACGGCAGGCCCTGGAAGTTCCTCTGTATGTAGGTCAGCTCTTGGCCATTGGCACCACACTCCATCGCGTTGGGGTCGAGGTTGAGGTCACCCCAGTTGGCAGGCAACTTGTGGCCGACTGTCCATGTGACTTCGTTGATACCATCGGTGCAGTACATGGCCGCATGGGCGTTCGCGGTCAGGGCTAGCAGTATTGCAGCGGTCAGCGTTCTCATGGCCACCTCCTATACTCGTTATGCGCAGAGTCTTGGTTTCCCGTCCGACGCGCGCAGAGTTCGTCGCAGACGTACCACTTCCGACAGCCCGTAGACCGGGGACTCCGGCCACGATCTGCATTGCGCCTATAGGATGGGTGAGTCGAATCCGCGTCGCCATCGGCGCGACGCCGATACTGATGTAAGCGGCAGGAGACCCGCCCTCGGATACGTTCCTACACCGGTCCGGGTCGCTTTCTTGCGCGCCCGGGGCGCGGGCTACATCAAGCGTTGCAACTCGTTGATGAAGCGGTCGTATTCCGACGACTTGTCGAAGAACGCGTCGGCCCCGGCGAGCGAGCAATGCGCCTTGTACTCGGGGTACGCGTAGTTGGTAAGGATGTAGATCTTGGGGCGGGGCATGGCGTCAGCCGCGCGGACCTGGCGTACGACCTCGATGCCGTTGCCCTGTCGCAGACGAATGTCCGCGACCACGACGTCCGGCCGCAGACGGTCGATCGCCGCGACGGCCTCGTCCTCGGACTCTGCGAAGCCCACCACGTCGAACCCGCCCAGCGAAGCGACATTCTCGATGATCCTGTTGCGCAGCAGGGCGGAGTCCTCGACGACGAAGACGCGCAGCGGCATCGCTGTCGCGTTGCCCATGTCAGTTCATCAGGTTGTGGCGGAGCGCGTAGGCGGTAAGCTCGGCGTTGCGGGAAAACGACATCTTCTCGAAGATGCGCGAGCGATAGGTGCTGATCGTTTTCACGCTCAGGCACAACTCGCGCGCGATGTCGGTCACCGTCTTTCCGGCCGCGAGGTGCACGAAGATCTGGAACTCGCGCTTCGAGAGCTTCCGGTGCGGCGGCTCGGCGGCATCTCCGGCCGCTTCCAGCGCAAGCGCCTCGGCGAGGGCTGCGCTGATGTACTTCTTCCCTGCTGCCACCGTGCGCAGCGCGGTGAGCATGTCCTTCGCCTCGCCCGCCTTCGGAAAGAAGCCGTTGATCCCGGCGCGCAGCAGGTTGACCGCGTACTGCTCCTCCGGGTACATGCTAACGATGAGTATCGCCAGGTCCGGGTGCTTGCGCCGAATGCTGCTGACGGTCTCGAGAACTCCGGCGTCGGGCAGCGCGATGTCCAGCAGCACGACGTCGATGGCGTTGCCTTCGATCATCCCGAGGGCGGCGGCCGCCGTGCCTGCCTCACCGGCAGTTTCGAATTCGTCGGTGGTCGCGAGCAGCTGCCTGAAGCCGGCGCGAACGAGCGCATGATCGTCGACAATCAGGACGCGCGTCTTGCGCATTGACACGGCTCCACTTGTCCCTCGCAGCGCGGACTGCCGGCCGGGCTGCGCTGGCGTAGCGATTATAGAGCGGGGTTGGGTGTAGTCCAAGCGATGCCCTCCTTATCGATCAGGCCTGCGCCGCACACTCGAGGCGCGCTGGGCGGCGTTCCGCAATCAAGTCGGTGTCGCCGTACGCATGCAGCCGATTGTAGATCGTCTTCAAGCTCACGCCGAGCAAGCGGGCCGCTTCGGTCTTCCTGCCACCGACGGCGCGCAAGGTCGCCGTGATGAGCGCGCGCTCGGCGTCGCCGAGCGACGTGCCAACAGCGATCCTGATCGACCCTCGGTCGTCTCTCGCGATGTCCTGTCTCGAGCCGAAGGCAGCTTCGCTCGCACCCTCCTCGCTCGCCATGCTGACGGCCTCGACGTCGACGTGAACTTCGTGGTCGGAAAGCACGAACGCACGATGGATGACGTTCTTCAGTTCCCGAACGTTGCCCGGCCATGAATGGTTCGCAATGCGGTGCCGCGCATCCGGGCTCAAGTTCTTTATCTCTCCGAATTCCGCATTCAGCTCCGCGAGGAACTTCTCCGCCAGCAGGACGGCGTCACCTCCGCGCGCTCGCAGCGGCGGCACCACCACCGGGATCACGCAAAGACGGTACATCAGATCCTCGCGCAGCCGGCCGGAGGCGACCGCCTCCTGCATGTTGCGGTTGCTGGTGGCGAGAACGCGCACGTCGGTGGCGATTTCCTGGTCCCCGCCGACGCGGCTGAAACTGCCCGTCTCGAGCACTCGAAGCAGGCGCACCTGCATCTCGATCGGCATCTCCGTGACCTCATCGAGGAGCAGGGTGCCGCTGTCCGCGCGTTCGAAGCAGCCGCGGTGCGTGCGCGCCGCGCCCGTGAAGCTCCCACGCTCGTGCCCGAACAGTTCGCTCTCAATCAGGTTCTCCGGCAACGCGCCGCAGTTGATCGCGACGAACGGTCGCTGACTGCGAGGCGAAAGCTCGTGCAAGGTTCTCGCCACGAGCTCCTTGCCCGCTCCGCTCTCCCCGAGAATCATTACCGGGGCGTCGGATGGGCCGAGGCGGTCAAGAACCCGGAAGAGCTCGCGCATCTGCGGGCACGCCCCGCAGAGCTGCCCAAAATGCTCGAGCAACGCCTTCTGCGCACGATCGATCGGCTCAACGTCCATGCGCCGCGGGTCGAGCGTTCCAGCCTGGGGAGAAGAATCCTTGCTAAGCGCCGCACAACCTTCGGTCTCTACGAACATATGCCCTCGCCATCACGTGTCGTTAGCGACACGCAAATGGTCGTCGACGGGCTGTTGCGCGGGTATCGGCCGTTCGCTGTAAATGCTGTAGGCGCAATCGCCTTTGCTGTAGGACCCCGTCCTACAGCCGTGTCTATGGCGTGGGAAGTGCAGGAGTCTCGGGCGCGGAGGATTCGTATCACGGGAGGGGATGACCGCCTTCCACCGTCCCGACCTCCTGCAGCCGCAGCGTCGCAAACTGCATGCCAGCCGGCACCATGAGCGCACGCCTTGATATCAAGCCGATTTTCGTGGCGCTAGTCGCTGGGCTTCGTGAAAGTCTTGACACACACCTTGTAAGAAAGCGCACGCGACGTGAAGCGATCTCAACGATGTCGTTCGGGCGCCCGCCAACCCTGATTCGGTCATGGGAACCATTTGGCACCTGCCTGTTCTACACTCCCCAGTCACGGCTTGCCTCGGGCCGATCGCTACGGCGGACCGGTAAAGCTCCCATCATATGCAGGCAATGACCATGCAGCGCGTCTCGCGCAGCGACATCTGGGTGTGTGCGGTGCTCGCGGCGATCGGGATCTCCATCGCGGCGATCTCCGGCGCCATGATATGGAGCTGGCACACGGGCGAGCCCATATCGATCGCCGGGTCTACCGTCGAGCGCGTGCAGTACGACACGGCGTGGGTGTTCGTATTCTGCGGCATTGCACTGGCCCTGCAGGCGGTGGGCCAATACCAGGCGGCTCGCCTCTGCGCCACCGTTCCGATGCTGCTTGGCGGACTGCGCTTTGCAGCGGTACTCCTGCCGATGTTGCCGGTTCGCCCCATGCTGGGGAACCCGTGGCTGCCGCTGGCCACGGGGGACTACGACGACATGAGCCTTCTTATCTCGCTGGTATCGATCGTGACCGGCGGGGCTCTCGCATCATTCGGGCCGCGGACGGGTCGCCGCCGCTGGCATGCGATCACGCTTGCGCTGCTCGCGTCGGTCGCGCTGGCGCTCTCGCTTCTCATGGTGGTCGGCACTTGGGGTGGCCGCACGGGTGCCTCGGAGCTGCTGCAGCTCACGAGCAGTGAGCGGACCAGCGCGCTGCTGTTCATCGTGCTCGCCGCTACGATGCTTGCGTATGCCTTGCTCGGCGACGAGGAGGAACGGAGCGCCGTGCGACGCACGGCGCCGCTGATTGTCTGGCTCGCCGCATTCGTTTGTGCTCTCGTGCTCTGGCGCGCCCTGGCAGCGCAGGAGGCGCGCTACATCGAGCGCGGCACGATTCTGATCGCCGCGGATGCACGCGGGCAGATTCTGCGCGAGCTCAATAGCCGCATCGAGATGATCGAGCGACTCGGCCGGCGCGAACTGATCTATCCGGCCAGTTCGGACATGATGCAGCGCGACGCGGAGCTGCTGCTGCAGGACGTCGAGGAGCTCCGATCGGTGGCGTGGGCCGGTCCGGACTACATCACGCGCTGGGTTACTCCGGGGGCCAACGGCAGCGCGCAGATCGGATCCGACCTGCGCCGCGACCCGCAGCGCCCGGGCGCGGCCGAAGCGGCGGTTGCCGCGCGCAAGACCGCCCTGAGCAAGTTCGCCAAGCTTCCCGCCGGCGGCGAGGGGGTCATGATCTACACGCCGGTGTACGAGGGCGACGAGCTGAGAGGCATCCTCGCCACCACGCTCGGCAAGGGCAACTGGCTGAAGTCGCTGCTGGTGGATCGCTTCCCGGACCACCATCTCGAGTTGATCGAGGACGGGAAGGTCGAGCTCGAGGCGGGCTCGACGGAGCCCATTGCATCGCGCGAATGGGGACTCGAGCTGCCGCTGCCAATCCAGTCGACCACTTGGACGCTGCGCGTAACGCCAAGCGCGGAGTATCTGCGCACGAGCACGTCGCGCCTGCCCGACACGGCGCTCGCGCTTGGCACGCTGATGGCAACGCTTCTCGCGCTGTCGACGTACCTGTTCCTTGCGGCCCGCTCGCGTGCTCGCGCCCTCGATCGCGTCAACGCCCGGCTTACCCAGGACATCGCAAGACGCTACCACGCGGAGCAGGAATTGCGCGAAAGCGAATCGCGCACGCGCTTGATCATCAACGCCGTCAAGGATTGCGCGATATTCATGCTGGACGTCAACGGCAACATTGCCACCTGGAACAATGGAGCGCAGGCGCTCACCGGGTACGGCGCCGACGAAGTCACCGGCCGGCCCTTGTCGATGCTCTACCCGCCCGACCGGGAGCAGCCGCTGGAGAAGGTGCTTGTCGTTGCCACGCGCCGCGCTTCGTACGAGGAAGAGTGCTGGCACCTGCGCAAGGACGGCACCCGCTATTGCGGTGACGACATCATTTCTGCCATCCGCGACGAGAAGGGCACCCTGCGCGGCTTCTCGATGATCACGCGCGACGCCACGCCGCAGATCGAACTGCGCGAGCAGACCGAACGGGCGCGCGATTTCTACATGGCGCTGTTCGCCGGATTCCCGAACCTGGTCTGGCGGTCCGACGCAGGTGGTACCTGCGACTACCTCAACCAAGCCTGGCTCGACTACACGGGCCGCAAGCGCGAGGCGGAGCTCGGTGTCGGATGGCTCGACGGAGTCCACGCCGACGATCGGCCCCGCTGGCAGCAGATCTTCGACCTTACCTTCCCCGCGCGCGAGCCTTTCGAGCTCGAGTTCAGGTTGCGTCGCGCCGACGGCAAATATGGCTGGATCATCTGCGTCGGGCGCCCGTACCACGACATGCAGGGCAACTTCGCGGGCTATTTGTGCTCGTGCTACGACAACACCGCGCGCCGCGTGATGGAAGACGCGCTCAAGGAGAGCGAGGAGCGCTACGAGCGCATCACCGCCAATGTCCCGGGGATGGTGTTCAAACTGAACCGCGACATCGCGGGCGGGCATGAGTTCGTCTACGTGAGCCACGGTTGCAGGGCGGTGACCGGACTCGAGGAAGCGGAAATCGCCGGCGATGCCGAGGCTTTCTTCGGGCTCATCGGAAGCTCGGATCGAGCCCACCTGCTCGCCACGCTCGACGAGTCGGCGGCCCGGTTGACGACCTGGAGCTGGGCCGGTCGCCTTCACCCCAAACACGAGACGACCGAGCGGTGGATCACCATCCGCGCCATGCCCCGGCGAGCGAGCGACGGCGCGACGTTCTGGGACGGCGTGGTGCTGGACGACACGCAGAGCCGCCTCGCCCAGCTCGAGATCGAGCGATCGCGTGAAGAGCTGCGCGAGCTGTCGCGGCACCTGCAGACAGTCCGCGAGGAGGAGAAGGCGCACATCGCCCGCGAGGTGCACGACGAGCTCGGGGCAATGCTCAGCGTGCTCAAGATGGATCTCGAGTGGCTGGGCGAACACGGGTCACGCCTTCCCGGACCCGTGGAGAAGAAACGGCTGGCCATGATCCAGATCGTCGACGGGGCCGTCGCCGCCACGCGCCGTATCGTCACCGATCTGCGTCCCTCGGTACTCGACGATCTCGGACTCGCCGCCGCTCTGCGCTGGCAGGCCGATGTCTATCAGCGGCACGGCAAGGTGCAGTTCCATCTCAAGATGCCGGAGACGGAGATCGCCGTCGACCGCGAGGGAGCCCTCGCGCTGTTCCGGATCTTTCAGGAGACGGCGACCAACGTCTCGCGGCACGCCAAGGCGTCCAACGTGTGGGTGCAGCTGAACGACGCCAACGGCGCCTACGTGCTCACGGTGCGCGACGACGGAGTCGGAATTTCCGATGCCGACATGCGCAAGCCGACCTCACACGGGTTGCGCGGCGTGCGCGAGCGGGCACAGCAACTCGGTGGGGACGTTTCCATCTCCGGCAGCGCCAGCGCCGGAACAACGTTGGTCGTCTCCATCCCTCGGCGCCGAGCCGACGCCTGAAGACGCGAAGGCTAACGCCGCCGCGTCTGCGGGGCGGGGCGACGACATCCGCCCCGCCCCGCTGCTTTCTACCTGCCGGAGCCGCCGGTCAGCCGCCCCTGCGGTGTGCGCGTCCGACCGGCGACGTTCACTGCGGGCTGCGCCGCGTGGTTGGAGGCCTGCAGCACCTGCGCGAGGTGTCCGTCCCGCTCGCCGCGAGCGCGTAGCGTCTCGTCGCTCGTCAAGCGGCCCCATGCCCTCTCCAGGGCTCCCGTCGCCTGCAGGAGGCGGCACTGAATGTCCTCGCGTTTCATTTGTGCACGTATCCCTTCCTCTGGTCAGGAGGTCGCAGTCGACTTGACCGACAGGTTGTCGACGACGCCCTTGACGCCTTCCGTCGTGGATGCGAGCTGCTTCGCCTTCTCACGCAAATCCAGCGACGCCACGGTACCCGAGAGGGTTACGGTCGCATCCTTGGTATCGACATTGATATCGGAGGACCGGAGCCCGGGCTCGGCCAGAATGGCCGCTTTCACCTTCGCTGTGATCATCGTGTCATCGGTTGCGGCCGCGACCTGATTGGCGACCTGTGCGCCCTTGTCGGCAAGTTTTGCCGCTCCCGCGTTCAGTCGCTGCGCGGTTGGCGAGTCGGAAGGTCGATCGCATGCGGCCACGGCCAGCGAGGCAGCGGCCATAGTAGTCAGCAGAAGCATCGAGGTCTTGTGTCGCATAGTGAGTCTCCTTCAAGCGTGTGCTAGGCCTCCCGCTTGGAACACGGGCAGTATGCGGCGCGCCCCCGGGGCGGCGCTATCGGCGCGAGCCGCTTCCTCTTGTCGGAGCGAAGCGAGTTGCTGTCGGACGATCTCCTACGTCCCCGCCATCGCATCTCGCGTCGGATATAGGACTGACTCCCACGCTCAAGGGAGAACAGCCTACAGCGGTTTCAGCTTCCAACCGATTGGCGCGGCGTCGAGCGCGGCGGACGATGAATGGCGCAATCCCCAGCACTCACCAAAGGAGCGACCATGATGTCGCGCATACTGCTTTTCGCAATGCTCTCGTCCGCGGCCCTGTGGGTACCGAGCCCGAGCCAGGCCAAGGTCGACGTGGATATCGAAATCGCGCCACCGGTCGCTGTGTATGAAGCGCCGCCACCGCCACGCGCAGGCTACGTCTGGGTTCAGGGCTATTGGGACTGGGACGCGCACCGCCACCAGCATGTGTGGCGCAAGGGTCACTACGTCCAGGAGCACAAGGGCGAACACTGGGTGCCCTACGCCTGGGTCGAGCACGACGGCCGCTACCGACTGAACGAAGGTCACTGGGAACACGGCCCCGGTCGCCAGGACGACCGCCACTGAGCGGGCGGAGGAGAACCCGATATGAGGAACACAGGCTGGCTATTGGGTGCAAGCGTCGCCGCAGCGATCTGCACCGCGAGCGTGGCGCAGGGAGCTGCCGAAACCGAGCTCCCTCCAGAGCAAAGCCGCGGCCAGGTGACCTTCATGAGCGGCGGGGTCGGCACCGACCAGCAGGCAGCCATGAAGCAGGTCGCCGAGGGGTACCCGCTGGAGCTGCAGTTCATCGAGACCCTACAGGGACGCTCTGTATTCACCGCGGGCGTGGAAGTCACGATCAGGGATCGCGCCGGCAGTGTCGTTCTGGATGTGCGCTCCGACGGCCCGCTGCTGCTGGCGAAGCTGCCGCCGGGTCGCTACACGATCAGCGCAGATAACGTCGGCAAGATCGAAACGCGGGAAGTCATCATTCAACCGGGAGCGCACCGAACGGTCGTTTTCGAATGGAGAGCGTGAACGGGCTAGCAGGAAAGGACGCATCATGACGCGCTTCACGGTGTTCGCACTCCTGTGCCTGGCGCTGACGGGATGCGTGGTCGTCCCCAGTGACGGCCATGCGTACGACCATCGCTACGGCTATCACGGCGAGTATCACCAATACGATCGCGACGGTTACGGTTACCGGGACCACGGGGACTAAGCGCCGGTTGAACCCTCGGGGTCTCCGCGCTCCCCCGCTGTCCCGGGCGTTCCAGCGCTTTTCTAGCGCTTGCCGGCCGCCTTTTCCTTCGGCGCCGGAGCTGGCTTGTCCTTTTCCTTGGACGGCCAGATTAGCAAGGACGGATTCTCCTTCAGCCTTGCGGTAAGGCCGCCGACGTCGGCGACGACCTTGTTGGTCTTGTCCTCGATAGCCGAGAATTTTGCGATCACCTTCGGCAACTCGTCGAGGATTGTCGCGAGACTGCTCTTCTCGGCCGGGATCTCGGGGATCTCGCCTGCCGGGGTGGCCGCCACCAGGCTCGGCGCATTCGCGCTGCCCCCGCTGAGCTCGATGAAGACCGTACCGGTGATGCCTTTGAGCTTGAGGCTTGCCTTGGTGTCCGTCTTCACCGGCGAATCCTTGCGCAGCCTCACATCGACCTGAACCAGCCGGGGGTCGGCCGGGTCGATCGCCATCGCCTTTACGGTGCCGACGTCCACCCCGCGATACTTCACCGCGTCGCCGACACCAAGCCCGCTCACGGACTCGTCGAAATGAATGCGGTACAGGACATCGTCGCGATGACCGGAGCTCGCGAGCCAGATGGAGAAGAAGGCCAGGGCGACCGAAAAGCCGATGATGAACAGTCCCTCGACGAAGTAGTGCTTATCGGTTTCCATGGTTACCTCTCGCGGCTGTCAGTGCGGCCCGGGCCCGCGGCCCGTGAAGGAATTCGTGAATCCACGGCTGGTCGTCGTGCATCAGGCTGTCGAGCTTGCCGACCGTGATCGTTCCGTCGACGAGGAGGGCCACACGCCCGCAGATCGTGAACAGTGTATTGAGGTCATGAGTGACGACCACCACCGTCAGGCCGAGGCCGCGGTTGAGCTGCTGGATCAGGGCGTCGATCGCGCCGGCGGTCAGCGGGTCGAGGTCGCTCGTGGGTTCATCGAGAAAGACGATCCGGGGATCGAGCGCCAATGCTCGCGCCAGCGCGGCTCGCTTGACCATGCCTCCCGAGAGCTCGGCGGGAAACTTGCGTCCTGCCTCGGCCGGCAGGCCGGAGAGCTCGAGCTTCATCGCCGCGATCTCTTCCTGCCTGCCAGTCGGCAGCTTGGTGTGCTCTCGCATCGGCAGCATCACGTTCTGCACCACCGGAAGCGACGAGAACAAGGCCCCCTGCTGGAAAAGCACCCCGAGGAGAAAGGCCCTTTCGCTGCGCTCGAGCGTGTCAATCGGCTTGCCATCGAGCCGCACCTCGCCGCGATCGGGGTGGTGCAAGCCGGCGAGCGTCTTGAGAAGGACCGATTTGCCCGACCCCGAGCTTCCGGCGATGCCGAGGATCTCGCCCGGCAAGACGTCGAGGGAAACCCCGTCGTGCACCTTCTGGCTGCCGAAGCGATTGACGATCCCGCGCGCGGACAGGATGGGCCGTGGCCGCTCGCTCATAGTCCAAGCTTCTCGAACAGGACGGAAAACAACGCGTCGAGCACAATGACCGTGAAGATGGCCGCCACCACCGCACTGGTGGTCTCGCGCCCGACGCTCTCGGCCGAGCCTCTGACCCGCAGCCCGTGCATGCAGCCCACGACGGCGATCAGAAAACCGAAGAGCGGCGCCTTGATCATGCCGACGAGCAGGTCGCTGCCGACGACTGCCTGATGCACGCGGTCCACGTATTGCAGGGGTGACACATCGAGCAGCGCACGGGCGATCAGGCCGCCCCCCAGCAGTCCCATGATGTCCGAATAGAATGTGAGAAGCGGCAGCGTCACGACCAGGCCGATCACGCGCGGCACGACCAGCATCTCCATCGGCTCGATACCCATCACCTGCAGCGCGTCGATCTCCTCGCGCGCCTTCATCACGCCGATCTCGGCCGTGAATGCCGATCCCGATCGACCAGCGACCATGATCGCGGTGATGAGCACCCCCATCTCGCGCAGCACCGACACCGCGACGAGGTTGATCGTGAAGTCCTCGCCGCCATAGGGACGCAGCTGGGCGACTCCCTGATACCCGATCACGACACTGATCATGACCGCCATCAGCCCTATGATCGGCAATGCGTTGATTCCTGTCTCTGCGACCTGGCGTGAAATCGACGCTGGGCGCAGTGAGCGGGGGTGAATAAGCGCGCGGCCGAGCCAGCTCGCGGCGCGGCCGATAAAAGCGATCACGTCGGCCGTGTCCCGCCACGCGGACGCACCGCCCCTGCCGACCTGGATCACTAGTTGTCGCCAGCGCGGAATCGTGGCCGCCTTCGGCAGCGGCTCGAGGTCCAGCCCGCAGACGAGATCGAGCAACGCCTTGTGCGCCGGGCGGACGCCAGTGAGCTCGATGCCCTGCTTCCTCAAGCGGCAGAGCAGCAATGCGCCGGGCGTGTCGATCTCGCTCACCGCGCCGAGCTCGAGCGAGCGTGGCCCATGGCCCTTGGCGCGCCGCGCCAGGCCCCGCTCCGCCTCTGCGAGCGTGCTCAGGCGCAGGGCGCCCTTGAGCGTACGTTGCTCGCCATCGCCCTCGATCGTGAGCGCAGGCGCTGTGCCCGTGCCGACGCTCATGAGCGACCCCGCCCTATGGAAGTTGACACCCCCGCGGGCCTAGTACTTCTTGTGCTCCTGCGCCTCGCTCTGGATCTTTTCCCCGGCACTTTGCACGTCGCGGCCGGCTCCCTCAACGGTGTTGCACGCGCTGAGCGCAAGCGACGCGATTGACATCAGGCAGAAAAGTATTTGCTTCAGCATGACGGTCCTCTCCACGGAAGGTCGAAGATCGGTGGATGCCCACCTGGACTTCCTGCTGCAAGGCGCGTGCCACGCCGGCTGTACGTGCGTGTCGCAGGCTATTCGGCAGCGAACGTAGGAATGCACCGACACGGGCGCCGAACGATGCGGGTAATTCTTGCGATCAGCTGTAACGCACGGTCCCGATCGGAAAGACTTACAACTCGCGGCATGAGAAATCGGACGCGTTGCACTCGGAGACTCGGCACTCGCGCTGCGGCATGCAACTTGCATGGCGATGAGAGGCTTTGATCACCGAGGAGCAACGATGCCGAACCGAAGAACCCTGGAGCGTGCGAAAGAGGACAGACGCCGAGGAAAATCAGCCAGCACGCAGGCGGGCGAGTTCGTCCGCGAAGAGATTCACCATATACGTGAGGGTAAGCACGGTGCGCGATCGACCGCGCAGGCCATCGCCATCGGTCTCTCCAAGGCGAGACGAGCCGGCGTCCGCCTTCCGGCTCCCAGGGCGGATGCAGCAGGTGAGGAAACGCGACACCGCGCGCGGCTCGACCTTGCGCTCGGTAAGTTGCACGGAAAGATCTCCCGCAAGCGCTCGCGCGCCACTACGAGGGCGTTGGAGAGGGAGGGGCGCAGCGCCGCGTCAACGAGCGCGCTCGCAAGCCATGCGAAGGTCGCCGCCCGCAAGCGAAGCGCAACTGCGCGCTCTGCGTCTGCCAGAAAGGCAGCGCGGACGCGTTCGCGCCACAAGCAGTAGTCACGACGATGTTCTAAAAGCGAAAGGAACCATCATGCTTCACTATGCGCTCGTATTCTTCGTCATCGCGGTCGTCGCTGCGATCTTCGGCTTCGGAGGCATCGCTGCCGGGGCGGTCGAGATAGCGAAGATCCTGTTCTTCATATTCCTGATCCTCTTCGTCGTCTCTCTCGTCATGGGGCTGGTCCGGCGCAGCGGCTAGTTCTGCGCCCCGGCGGTCTTACGGCGCAGGATTTCCGCCCTCAGCTCCTGGAACTGCTTGCGGGTTTCGGCCTCGATCAGCGGCGGGCCGATGACCGGCGGCACCCAGATGTTGGGAATGAACTCGCCGTGATTGACGATCTGCGTCGAGTCGCCGTGATCCACGACTCGGGTGGTGAACTCCGATGCCTTGAAGGTGCCGCTCAAGAGCCGCGAACGGATCTCGGTCATCGGCGCGAGCACGATCTCCCGGACGTTCTCGAAGGAGAGGCTGAGGGGACCGCGCGAAGCGTTTCCCTTCTGCAGGACCACGAGCGTATCGCCCTCGCGGTTGATGATCCGGCTCGCCTGAAGGCCCGATACGAACCTCGCCATGTTGTCGTAGTCGGTCAGCACGGCCCAAGTTTCGACCGCTGTCGCGGCGACGGAGAAGTCCACGTCGATCAGCACGCGCTCGCCATCCTTGCGTGCGTGCACGCTGATGTCAACCTCGTCGGCGGGCGGCGCAGGCTGCGCGGCCCGCACGCTGATGTCGGCCTCATCGGCGGGCGGCGCCGCCTGCGCGGCCCAGGCCAGCAGCGCGAGCGCAACGACGACGGTGGTTCTGCTCAACGACCCTCCACGATTCATCCTCGATCGGACCTCGGGGCTTGGCGGCAGGGGTCGAGCATTATGCACGTAGTCGCGCGCGCCATCGCTTTGGCCCTCGCTTCCCTCGCAGCCTCCTGCGCAAGCATTCCGGGAGCGAACTATCCCAAGGACCCTTCCACCGCGCTCGATAGCCCCGAGGTCACGGCGCTCGGCCGAGAGGTCTCTGGCGACGAGCAACTGCGCGGAGGGGTTTCGAAATTCCGCCTGCTCACCGACGGGAACGATAGTTTCGTCGCCCGGGCCGAGATGGCCGATGCGGCGCAGCGCACCTTGGACATCCAGTATTTCCTCTTCCAGGATGACGAGACCGGCAAGCTTCTGGTCGACTCCCTCTTGCACGGCGCCGCCAGAGGCGTCCGCGTGCGTTTGCTGATCGACGACGCGGAAGACGTCACCAAGAACCCCCAGATCGCGGCACTCGCTGCGCATGAGAACATCGAAGTGCGCGTCTTTAATCCATTCATTCTGCACGGGCCGCTCGCCACGCTGCGTTATGCTGAGTTCTTCCTGACAGCGACGAGGGTCAACTATCGAATGCACAACAAGCTGTTCATCGCTGACAACAGCCTGGCGGTCGTCGGCGGGCGCAACGTCGGCGACGAGTACTTCGAGACAAGCCGCGATACCGGCTTCGCCGACTTTGATGTTCTCGCCGCGGGACCGGTCGTGCAGCAACTGTCGAGCAGCTTCGACGCCTACTGGAACAGCGAGGTGGTAATCCCGCTCCAGGGACTCGCTTCCGGCCACGCCAGCGCCAGTGCGCTCAAGCGCGATAGCGCCGACCGCGCCGCCACCCGCGAGACGCCCGACGGAACCAGGCTCGCGGAGAGGATAGCAGCCAGGAATCCTCTCGATAAGTTCCTGCGCGGCGGCGAAGGCACCATCTACGCTCGCGCCGATGTTCTGTACGACGCACCCGAGAAGCGCGAGGTGGAGGAAGGTGCGAAAGACGGACCGCTCATGCGCCATCACCTCGTCGCCGCGATCGACGAGGTCCGGTCCGAGCTCCTCATCGCTTCCCCTTACGTCGTGCCGGGCGAAGGCGGAATGAGGCTCATCGAAAACGTTCGTTCGCGCGGCGCCAGGGTGATGATCGTAACGAATTCGCTGGCTGCGACCGAGATGCCGATCGCGCACGCGGGGTACGAGCACTACCGCAAGCGCATGCTCGAAGACGGCGTGGGATTGTGCGAAATGCGACCCACCCCAGGCGACCAGGCCGAGAGAGATGGCGTGAGCTCCGATTCACCCGCCCCGAGTCGCGCCGCGCTGCACGGCAAGGCGTTCGTACTGGATCGGCAGCGGGTGTTCATCGGATCGATGAACTTCGACCGACGCTCTCTGCGCGTCAACACGGAGATGGGGCTGCTTATCGACAGTCCGGAGCTCGCCCAGCAAGTCGCGGTACACATCGATGCGCTGTCGCGCCCCGCAAACTGCTACACGCCGGTTCTCAGCCCACCCGATGCATTCGGACACCGCAGCTTGTCGTGGCAGACCGAGGAAAACGGCAAAGTGATCAACCTTGCGAGCGAGCCCACGGGCAACCTTCTGCGCGGCCTCAAGGCAAGCCTTCTGTCGCTGTTGCCGCTCGACGAGCTGCTCTAGCGCGCGTCGCGGATCTGACGCATGCGTCAGCGCTTCTCCTACAAGAACATTTCGCGCGTGGCTGCTTCGATAACACCGTGGACGATTAGGGCAGAACCGTGAATGCGTGGCAATGTCAAATTCCTACTGCTCGCGAGAGAGGGCGCGCCGCAGCAATCCCCGCGGCGGCAAGTTTGTGCGGTCGCGGCTCTTCCAACCGCAATGGAGGTAAAGCAAATGACTTCTTCAATCAGCAAGCGCGCGACACTGGCTGCCGGCCTTGCGGGCTGCCTGGCTTTGGCGGGAACCGCGTTCGCGCAGACTCAGCCCTCGACGGCGTATCCGGCGGCTCCCGATAAGGCGAACACCGCGATGCGGATGCCGGCCGTGACGCCGAGCAAGGCGGAGACCGCGACGTCGGCGTTCGCCAAGCTCGATGCTGCGCACCGCGGCTACGTCACCAAGGATGAAACCGCCAAGCTCGAAGGTTTCGACAAGGCGTTCGAGCAAGGAGACAAGAACAAAGATGGCAAGCTGACTCAAGCCGAGTTCGAGGTCGCCTGGGCGATGTACACGGGCAACGCGCACAAAGGCTGAGGGGCGCCGCAGGCTCGCTGGAAAGCGTCGGATCGAGTCACTCCTCTCCGATCAGGTTGCCCTTGCAAGGCCGGTCGATCCGGCGCGACGGGCAGCCTGATCGGCGGATCATGTGCCAGAATGGGCGGCGCCGTCGTGGGCGTTGGGGGGTGACATGAGTTCAGATGCGCGCACGGTGATGGTGACCGGCGCCGCGGGCAACCTCGGACGCGCGGTAGCGGGTGCCTTCGCCGGAGAGGGAGCCAACCTCGCCCTGATCGGTCATCGCCGTGAAAGCCTCGCGGGCGTTTTCGGAGGAGAGAACGCGCGACGCCTTTTCATCGCCGCCGATCTCCTCGATCAGCAGCAGGTCGAAGCGGCGGCGCGCGCCGCGCTGCAGTGCTTCGGCCGCATCGATGTTCTGTGCAACATCGCGGGCGGATTCCGCATGGGGACGCCGGTCCACGAAACAACGGATCGCGATTGGGACTTCATGTTCGACGTCAACGTGCGCACGCTGCTCAACTGCGTTCGCGCCGTCGTGCCGCACATGCTCGCCGCCGGCGGCGGCAAGATCATCAACGTCGGCGCAGCCTCAGCGCTCAAGGGAGGCGCACAGATGGGCGCGTACTCCGCCGCCAAGGGTACAGTGATCCGGCTCACCGAATCGATGGCGGCCGAGCTGCGCGACAGGAAGATCAATGTCAATTGCGTGCTGCCGAGCATCATCGACACTCCGGAAAATCGGGCGGCGATGCCCAAGGCCGATCCGGCGCGCTGGGTCGCGCCCGAGGACCTGGCAAAGGTGTTCCTGTTCCTCGCTTCGCCGGAAGCCGGCGCGATTCACGGCGCGGCCATTCCGGTGCCGGCGCTGAGCTGAGAGGAAGTCAGGCGCCCGCGCCGCTCACCTGAGCACCTCATTGCGCTGCTTGAGGTGCTCGATCTGTTCGGCGCGCAGCCGGTCGAATCCGCGCTCGAGCCCTTCCAGGATGAGCGAAGCCATCTCCGGCGCCGAGTGCAGCAAGGGAATGAACACATAGTCGGCGCCCGCCTCGTAGAGCTCGAGCGCCGCCGCCGCGCGGCCCGCCGTGACGATTACGTTGGCCCGAGGACAAAGGCGCCGGGACTTGCGCAACAGCTCCAGGTTGTCGGTGCCGCGAAGGATGGTGTCGGGGATCGTCGAGACGACGAGCGCAGCATTCTCGATCTCCGCGTGGCGCAGCGTTTCCATGTGCGAGATGTCCCCGTAGATGCAGGCGACGCCGCGGCGTCGCAACTCGGCGTGCACCTCAGGATTGAAGTCGATCACGAGGAGTCGCTCGAGCACGCGATGCCGCGCGTCCTTCGCTATCTCGAATTCTTGCACCAGAGCGCTGGCCTCGACGAAGAAGCCTAGCAGCACGACATCCTTGCCCGCGTGGGTCGGCGCAGCCTGCGCTTCGTCTTCGGCCGCGTCGAAGTCGGGCAGGCCCGCGCGCCGCAACCACCGGGCAAGCACATCCTGCAACCGGTGACTGTACTCGATGAGGTAGGTGGAAGTGACAGCGGTAATCGCGAACACGAGGATCAGGACGCTGACCGTTCTCTGCTCGATGTGATTCTCGGCGAGGCCGATGGCGGCGATCACGATCGAGAACTCGCTCATCTGCGCCAGGTTGATCGACGGAAGCAGGCTCGCGCGGTGCCCGAGGCGGAGCCTGCGCAGAAGCGGAGTCACCACGACGAAGCGGCTCAGCACCAGAAACGCCGATGCCAGAAGCGCGAGTCCAACCACGTCCAACCTCGGCATCGGAATCTGCATGCCGAGCGCCACGAAGAACAGCGTAACGAAGAAGTCGCGCACGCTGACGACCTTCGCGACGACATCCATGTTGTACGGGAACGTCGATATGCTGACACCCGCGATCAAGGCCCCCATCTCGCGTGAGAGTCCTGCGGCGTCGGCCGCAGCGCTCACCACGAAGCACCACGCCAGCGAGCCGACGAGTACGAGCTCCGGCACCTTGGCGACAGAGTTGAACAGTCGCGGCAGCACGGTCTTGCTGATGAGCAGGCTGAGGCCGACCAGCAGCGCGCCCTTCACGAGCGAGCCCAGCAGGGTGCCGATCTCAGGCTCCAGGAGATTGGGCTGGATGGCGAGGAAGAGAATCGCCCAGACGTCCTGGAAGACGAGTATGCCCAGCGTGATGCGCCCCGGTAACGTATCGAGCTCGAACTTGTCGTACAGGAGCTTGACGACGATCATGGTGCTGCTGAGCGCGAGACAGATCGCGATGTAGAGCAGCCCGAAGTCACCGCCGCTCGCGCGAAATCCGAGCGGCAAGAAGAATGCGAGTCCGAGCGCGCAGCAAAGCGGGAACTGCAGGATGCCGGCCACCAGAACGGGCTTTCCCGCTGCCAGCAGCTTCTTCAAATCCATCTCGAGGCCGATGATGAACAGCAGCAGGATCAATCCGACTTCCGAGACGGTGCGAATGCTGTCCTGCTCGCTGATCAGCTTCAGACCGATCTCCGGCCCGATGAGCACGCCAGCCAGCATGTAGGCGAGCAGCGGCGGCTGGCGAAGCCGATGCGCCGCGAACGCCAGCGCCGCAGCCACCGAAACGCACAGTCCGATGTTCCACAGCAGATCGACCTGGCCGCTCACCGCCTCTCACCTCGACCCCGCCGGTTCGGCAGCGAATCTTAGCAGGGGCGATGCGCCCGGCGCTCGCGAATCCCTTGCCACGGTTGTGGATTAGCTGCAACGTTTCTGGCTGCTATACTCTGCTCACCCTCCGCGTGCCGTGCGTACCGAGGCAGCGTTGGCTTTGCTCAACATGCACGCTTGGCGCCGAGCTCGCTCCGCGATCATGATCCGGCAGGGCGCGTGCGGGCGAATCCGGCCGCGGCTCTTCAGTCCGAGCCTTTCCGCTGCGCGAACCAGGGCGGCGAAAGCTCTCGCCGTGTCCACGGTGCTGATATTGTTCTGCGCACAACCGGCCATCGCTGATACGCCCGACGGCGTCCTGATCCTGCACAGCAATCAGCGAGCGACTCCGGCGCAGGTGGTGATCGAAGACACGCTGCGGACGTTCGTGTCGGAAGATATCGGGCGTCCCGTGCGCATCTTCTCCGAGTATCTGGACGACGAGTCGAGCGCGGTCGAAAGGTTTGGCGAGGCGGAAGCCGTGCTGCTGCGCGAGAAGTACGGTGAGCGCAACATCCGGGTCATCGTCGCCGATGCTTTTCCGGCATTGCAGTTCGCCATCAAGTTCCGCGAGCGAATCTTCCGGGGCGTGCCGGTAGTTCACGTCGCGGTGGCAAGTGACAGGCTGGAAAGACTCGCGCCCCCGCGGGACGTGGTCGGGCATACCGAAGACCTCGATCCGACGCCGACGCTGCAAATGGCGCTCAAGCTGCATCCGAACACGACGCGACTCGTCTTCATACGCGGAGCGTCCGATCTCGATCGCCTGTGGGACAGCAGGTTTCGCACGGCGGTCCAGCGTGTGGGCGACGGTCTCGACGTGGAGTATCTCGTCGGGC
>DASVFM010000034.1:0-9248 GCA_036380055.1 Casimicrobiaceae bacterium | reverse complement strand
GAAGTCGTTGAAGGAGTTCTTCTTGTGCAATAGCCTGCCGTCTTCGTACCAGCCCTGGCCGAGCTCCGCGCCGCCCCGTACGTGTGCGATCGCGACGGCGAAGCCGCGGTCGAGTAGCGAGACCCGATTGCCGTTGAAGCGCGGATCGGAGGAGAAGCCGTAGGAACCATAGCCGGTCACGTACAACGGTGCCGTTCCGTCGCGTTTGAACCTGTCCTTGCGGTACGCGACCGACACGGGGATCCGCTTGCCGTCGCGCGCCGGCGCCCAGAGTCGCTCCGACGCATACAAAGACTGATCGTAGCCGATGACCGGCTGCTGTTTGCGCAGCACGCGCTTGCCTGTCGTCAACTCGGAGTCGAACGTCGAAACGGGGGTTGTCATCGACGTGTAAGTCCAGCGCACAAAAGGCGATGAAGGATCGGGATTTGTTTGCAGTTGCGTCGTCGAAGCCTGGTCGGTGTCTGCAACGGGGAAGGGGGGCCTGCCGTCGGCCGGCAGGATAACCACCTGCTTCGTGGCGGCGACTCGTTCCTCGACGGCGATTGCGTTGGCGAACAGCGCGAAGTCATCAACGCCGGCCTCTTCGCGCGCAGGGACGATGTCGCGCCATCGCATCCGATCCGCCGGTGCCTCATCCGGCGCCTCGACGAGCCGGAAATTGAGTGCGTTCTCGTTCGTACGGATCACCCAGCGCGGCCCCAGGTGGTCGGCGTAGTTGCGCACGCCCGGTTTGCGTGGCAGCACGACCCGAGAATCCAAAGTGGGCGCGTCGGCGGGCACTGCGCGCACTTCCGTCGTGTCGAAGCCCTCGATCGCGATCACAATGTACTTGCGCGACGCGCTGCGGCTGATATCGGTAAACAGCGTCTTGTCCGGCTCGTCGTAGACCATGCTGTCCGCAGCAGGATCGGTTCCGAGCATGTGCCGATATACGGGGCCACTCTGCAGGAGCTGCGGATCCTGCTTGATGTAGAAGACCGTTTTGCTGTCGTTGGCCCAGACGACGGACTCGAGTACGCCTGAGACCGACTCCTGCAGGACCTCGCCGCTCTTGAGGTTTCTGAAGTGGAGCGTGCTCATGCGGCGCCCCACGGTGTCTTCGGTCCACGCTAGCCATTCGCGGTCGGGACTTACCTCCATTCCGCCTGCGGAATAGTAAGGCTTGCCGGCAGCGCGGGCGGGCAGGTCGAGGACTGTCTCGATCGCGGCCGTTGAGTCCGGTTCGTACGGCGTGCCCGCTTGGCGCACCACGACCGCGTATTCCGCGCCGGTATCGAAGCGGCGCCAGTACCAATAGCCGTTGTCATAGGACGGCACGGTGCTGTCGTCCTCCTTGATGCGGGCCCGCATCTCGGTGACGAGCTTCTCCTGCAGGAGCTTGACGTGGGCGAGCGCCTTGGCCGTATATGCATTCTCGGCGTTCAGGTACTCGATGATCTCCGGCCGCTTGACCTTCGGATCGTCGTCGCGAATCCAGTAATACTCATCCACCCGATCGCCGTTGGGGCTCACGACGATGTGCGGGACTGGTTTTGCAACCGGAGGGACTGCGGCCGGCGCGCTGGCGTCAGGTGCGAGAGGCATGGAACACCCTGTTAGAAGCGACAATGAGGCGGATCCGGCAAGCAACAACGCGGGCTTGCGCCGCGCTGCCGGGCGCCCCCGCATTGATCCCGCGGGGGTCATGGATCGCGCGCGAGCCTCAAACCGGTGAATTGCCACCGCGCTGCTGCCGGGAAGAAATTCCGATAGGTCGCGCGGATGTGCGACTTCGGCGTCGCGCAGGAGCCGCCGCGCAGCACGTGCTGGTTGCACATGAACTTGCCGTTGTATTCGCCGATCGCGCCGCCTGCAGCACGGAAACCGGGATAAGGAGCGTAGGCGCTGCGCGTCCACTCCCAGACGTCGCCGAAGAGCTGCAACAGCCTGCCGCCGTCGCTTGGCGCCGGGCGGGCTCGGAGCCAGCCGTCCTCGAGGAAATTCCCGTCGAGCGAAACGTCCTGCGCGGCGATTTCCCATTCGCTCTCGGTGGGCAGCCGCGCCCCGGCCCAGCGCGCGTAGGCGTCGGCTTCGTACAGGCTCACGTGACACACCGGCGCGTCCGGCTCGAGCGCGAGCAGGCCGTTGAGCGAGAAGCAGCGCGCCGCCGCGTCGCCTCGCTCCCAGTAGGCCGGAGCTGCGACGGCGTTCGCGTTGACCCAATCCCACCCCTCCGACAGCCACAGCTCCGGACGTCGATAGCCGTCGTCGGCAATGAAGGCGAGAAATTCCGCGTTGGTCACGGGGCGCGTGGCGAGCTCGAACGCGGCCACGAATTCGCGATGCCGGGGCGTCTCGTTGTCGAACGCAAAGCCCGGCGGCCGGTGCCCGATCTCGGCCATGCGCGCGCCGAACTCGACCCAGGCCATCGGCGCGGCCGCCACCGTCCTGCTCTCCGGGCGAGGCGTCGCATAGGCAGGCTTGAGCGGATTGCACGACAGCATGTGCTTCACGTCGGTGAGAACAAGCTCCTGGTGCTGCTGCTCGTGGTTGATGCCGAGTTCGACCAGCTCGCGGATCTTCGGCGCGGGATCGAGGTCGAGAAGCTCCAGCAGCGCGCGATCGACGTGCCGGCGATAGGCGCGAACTTCGTCGAGGGAAGGACGGGAGAGCAAGCCGCGCTGCGGTCGCGGGTGCTTGTCGCCCACCGCGTTGTAGTAGGAGTTGAAGAGCACGCGAAACGCCGGCTCGAACAAGGCGTAGTCCGCGCGGCCCGGCTCAAGGACAAAGGTCTCGAAGAACCAGGTCGTGTGCGCGAGATGCCACTTGACCGGGCTCGCGTCGGGCATCGACTGAATCGCGCAGTCTTCGACCGAAAGCGGCGCCGCGAGCGCCTCCGTCACGGCGCGCGTTCCCGCGTAGCGCGCAGCGAGCGAGGCCTGCTCGTCTGCGGGGGCGCGCCCTGCGGCCCGGGCGGGAAGCCGGGCGCTCATGTCACAGCGACCTCGACGCGAGGCGGCCCGGCCACGATCTCGCCTATTACCGAAACACCCTCGAAGCCCTCGCGGCGGAACAACGCGAGCACCTCATCGGCCGCCTGAGGCGCGCAGGCCACGAGCAGTCCGCCCGAGGTTTGCGGATCGGTGAGCAGTGCGCGCTCGACGTCGTCCACGTCGCTGGCGAGTGCCACGTCGCCGCCGTAGCTCGACCAGTTGCGCGCGGAGGCACCCGTTATCACACCCTCGGCCGCGAGCTCGCGTGCGCCCGGGAGCACCGGGACGCGATCGGCGCGCACGCGTGCCCCTGTACCGGAGGCGCGGCAGATCTCCAGCAGATGGCCGAGCAGCCCGAAGCCGGTCACATCGGTCAGCGCGTGCACGGCATCGTTGCGCCCGAGGGCCACACCCGGTGTGTTGAGGCGCGTCGCCGTCGCGACCATCGCGGCATAGCGCGCGGCGTCGAGCCGCCCCTTCTTGAGCGCGGCGCTGTAGATGCCGATTCCGAGCGGCTTGCCGAGGATCAACAGGTCGCCGGGGCGCGCACCGGCGTTGCGCTTCACGTGCCGCGGATCGACGAGCCCGATCGCGACCAGTCCATAGATGGGCTCGAGCGCGTCGATGGTGTGCCCGCCGGCGATCGGCACCCCCGCCCTTGCGCAGATCGCCTCGCCGCCCTCAAGCACGCTGCGGATCACCTCGGGCGGCAGCTTGCCCACGGGCATGCCGACCAGCGCAAGCGCGAACAAAGGCGTGGCACCCATCGCGTAGACATCGGACAGTGCATTGGTCGCGGCGATAGCGCCGAAGTCGAAGGGCTCGTCGACGATCGGCGTGAAGAAATCGGTTGTCGCGACGATCGCCTGCCGCTCGTTGATCTGGTAGACGGCCGCGTCGTCCGAGGTCTCGATGCCTACGAGCAGCGCAGGTGGTACCACCGCCCGCGCGGTGCGCGAGAGGATCTCCTGCAGCGCGGCCGGGGCGATCTTGCAGCCGCAGCCGCCGCCGTGGCTGAACTCGGTCAACCGTAGCGCGGCGCGATCGGGAGCATTCATCGTAGTAGACAGAAGCAGCGAGGCGACATTTTATCCTTACGCGCGCTCCTGACGGACCATTGCGCACACCGGCCTGTTGCCGCGACGCAACGTGCGCAGCCTCTAAAGTCCCTGTCGCTAGTAGTTGAATGCAAAAGGCTTTTCAGCACGGCGCTCGTGGGGTAGGATTGACGCCCACTTGCAGGGCGATGCATCGATCGCGCCTCGGCGGTGAGAAGGGCACCGGGGAGCCGTGCAGAGAATCAGCGCTCGAGCGCGCCTGTCTGAGGAGAGGTGTTGAAGCCGACCGATATAGCGAAACCCGATTACTTCCACAAAGTCGTCGATTGCCAATGGGCGTGCCCCGCCCATACTCCAGTCCCCGAATACATCCGGTTGATCGCGGCGGGGCGTTACAGCGACGCCTACATGATCAACTGGCAGTCGAATGTTTTTCCCGGCATTCTCGGCCGGACCTGCGATCGCCCGTGCGAGCCGGCGTGCCGGCGTGGGCGAGTGGAGGAGGGCGTAACCGGGAACGACGGGCGTGAGGCGCGCGCCAAGCCCGAGCCGGTGGCGATTTGCCGCCTGAAGCGGGTTGCGGCCGACCTCAAGGACGACATCCGCCATCGCCTGCCCAAGCGGGCACCGAAGCGGAACGGCAAGCGCATCGCGCTGGTCGGCGCCGGACCCGCTTCGCTCACCGTGGCTCGCGATCTCGCACCGCTCGGCTACGAATGCGTCCTCTTCGACAGCGACGCACGCGCCGGCGGGATGATCCGCAGCCAGATTCCGAAGTTCCGCCTGCCCGAAGCCGTGATCGACGAGGAAGTGGGCTACATCCTCGATCTTGGCGTCGAATTCCGCGGCAACACGCGCATCGACAGCCTCAAGGCGCTTCTCGATGGTGCCGGTGGCGAGCGCTGGGACGCGGTTTTCGTGGGCAGCGGTGCGCCGCGTGGCCGCGACCTCGACATCCCCGGTCGCTGGGAGGCGAAGAGCAACATCCACATCGGCATCGACTGGCTTTCGAGTGTTTCGTTCGGCCACATCGACCGCATCGGCAAGCGGGTGGTCGTGCTCGGTGGCGGCAACACCGCGATGGATTGCTGCCGAAGCTCGAGGCGCCTGGGCGGCGAGGACGTGAGGGTCGTGGTGCGTTCGGGCTTCGACGAGATGAAGGCCTCGTCGTGGGAGAAGGAGGATGCCATGCACGAGGGCATTCCGATCATCAACTTCCACGTGCCCAAGGCGTTCACCCACGAGGCGGGGCGGCTCACCGGCGTTCTGTTCGAGAAGGTCGTCGCCCAGTACGATCCCGATGGCCGGCGGAAACTCGTGTCCACCGGAGAATCCGACGTTCACCTGGCCTGCGACGACGTCCTGATCGCGGTCGGCCAGGAGAATGCGTTCCCCTGGATCGAGCGCGACATCGGCGTGAATTTCGACCGCCACGGCCTGCCTGTGGTCGACGAGGTCACGTTCCAGTCGACGCACCCCAAGGTCTTCTTCGGCGGCGATTCCGCGCTCGGCCCGAAGAACATCATCTGGGCGGTCGCGCACGGGCACGACGCGGCGATCTCGATCGACGCCCTCTGCCGCGGGGAGGATCCGAAGAAGCGACCTCCGCCGCTGGTCAACCTGGTCTCCCAGAAGATGGGCATCCACGAGTGGAGCTACGACAACGCGATCTCCAACGATGCCCGCTACAAGGTCCCGCTGAAGGACAAGGTGATTGCGCTCAAGAACATCAAGGTGGAGGTCGAGCTGGGCTTCGATGCCGGCCAGGCCTATGCCGAGGCCGAGCGTTGCCTGAACTGTGACGTGCAGACCGTGTTCACGTCGAAGCTGTGCATCGAATGCGACGCCTGCGTGGACATCTGTCCGATGGACTGCATCACCTTCACGGCCGACGGGGAAGAGCAGGAGTTGCGCCGGCGGCTGAACGCGCCCTCGCACAACCTCACGCAGGACCTCTACGTCGCCTCGGAACTGAAGACCGGTCGCGTGATGGTCAAGGACGAGGATGTCTGCCTGCACTGCGGGCTGTGCGCCGAGCGCTGCCCGACGGGCGCCTGGGACATGCAGAAGTTCCTGCTCGAGCCGGCGCAGGCGTGCGACCGGCATCGGCGCGCGCAACCCGTGGCGTACGCTCAGGCCGCCGAATAGACATGCGGGAGCGCAGCGCATGAAATCGCAGGTCGCGCCGATCGCGCGAGTCAACGACTTCGTGGTGAAATTCGCCAACGTGAACGGCTCTGGCTCGGCGTCGGCAAATTTGCTGTTCGCCAAGTCGATCCTGCGCATGGGCGTGCCGGTGGCGCCGCGCAACATCTTTCCCTCGAACATCCAGGGACTGCCCACGTGGTTCGAGGTGCGTGTCTCGGAAGCGGGCTGGCGCGGCCGGCGTGGCGGCGTGGACCTGATGGTGGCGATGAATCCGCAGACCTGGGACCAGGACATAAAGGAGATCGAGCCTGGCGGCTATCTCTTCTACGACTCGACCAAGCCGCTTCCCGCCTCGAAGTTCCGCGACGACATCAACGTGATCGGCATGCCGCTTACCGAGATCTGCAATCGCGAGTACAGCGACGCGCGCCAGCGGCAGTTGTTCAAGAACATCATCTACGTGGGCGCGCTCTCCACGCTGCTCGAGATCGAACCCGAGGCGATCGCGGAGCTGATCGGCGAGCTCTACAAGGGCAAGGAAGCGCTGCTCAAGCCGAACGTGCAGGCGATGCAGAAGGGCCGGACCTACGCCAAGAACGAGCTCGACTGGCCGCTCGGCATCAAGGTGCGGCGCGCCGGAGGCGTAGGCGATAAGATCTTCATCGAGGGCAACAGCGCGGCGGCGCTCGGCTGCGTGTACGGCGGGGCCACGGTCGCCGCGTGGTACCCGATCACGCCCTCGTCGTCGATGGCGGAGGCTTTCGCGCGCCACTGCAAGCGCTTCCGCACCGACCCGGCGACCGGCAAGGCGCGCCACGCAATCGTGCAGGCGGAAGACGAGCTTTCATCGGTGGGCATCGCCATCGGCGCCGGCTGGAACGGCGCGCGCGCGTTCACCTGCACCTCGGGCCCCGGGATCTCGCTCATGCAGGAGTTCATCGGGCTCGCCTACTTCGCCGAGATTCCCGTCGTGCTGTTCGATATCCAGCGCGGCAGCCCTTCCACGGGCATGCCTACGCGCACGCAGCAGGCGGACCTCGTGTCCTGTGCATACGCCTCGCACGGCGACACCAAGCACGTGCTGATCCTTCCCGAGGACCCGAAAGAGGCCTTCGAGTTCGCGGCGCTGTCATTCGATCTCGCCGACCGTCTGCAGACGCCCATCTTCGTGATGATGGACCTTGATCTGGGCATGCAGGATTGGCTGTGCGAGCCGCTCACCTGGGACGACTCGCGCCGGCTCGACCGCGGCAAGGTGATGACACACGCCGACCTCGAGGCGGGCAAGCCGTTCGGCCGCTATTTGGACGTCGACGGCGACGGCATTCCGTACCGCACCTACCCGGGGACGCATCCGAGCAACGGCGCGTACTTCACCCGCGGCACGACCAAGGACCCGTACGCCCGCTACACCGAAGACGGTCCCACCTACGTCGACAACATGCAGCGGTTGCTGCGCAAGCTGGAGACCGCGAAGCGCTATCTGCCCACCCCGGTGCTCCGTAACGCGGCGCAGCCCACGCGCTTCGGGGCGATCTACTTCGGCTCGACCGGACCGGCGATGGAGGAAACGCTCAGCGCGCTCGCTGCCCAGGGCATCCACCTCGACACGCTGCGCATCCGGGCCTTTCCGTTCCATGACGAGATCGCCGACTTCGTCGCCGACCACGAGCAGGTCTACGTGGTCGAGCAGAACCGCGACGCGCAGATGCGCATGCTGCTCATCAACGAGCTCGCCGTGGACGCCGCGAAGCTCATCTCGATCCTGCATTACGACGGCACGCCGATCACCGCGCGCTTCATCATCCGCGAGCTGGGAGAGAAGCTCGCCATGCTCAACGTGACGCCGCTGCGAAAGGTGGCCCCGTGACCTATCTTGCCAAGCCCCGCCTGCACCACCCCGAGCTGCCCCGCAACAAGCTCGGGTTCACGCACCGCGACTACGAGGGCACGGTTTCGACGCTCTGCGCCGGCTGCGGTCACGATTCGATCTCGGCGGCGATCATCGAAGCCTTCTTCGAGCTCGACGTCGCGCCGCACCGCGTCGCCAAGCTCTCCGGAATCGGTTGCTCCTCGAAGACCCCGACGTATTTCCTCGGTAATTCGCACGGTTTCAACAGCGTGCACGGCCGCATGCCCTCGGTCTTGACGGGCGCCAACCTTGCCAACCGCGATCTCATCTACCTCGGCGTGTCGGGCGACGGCGACTCGGCTTCCATCGGGCTCGGGCAGTTCGCGCACGCGATGCGCCGCGGCGTGAACATGGTCTACATCGTGGAGAACAACGGCGTGTACGGCCTCACCAAGGGGCAGTTCTCCGCCACCGCGGACAAGGGCTCGAAGAGCAAGCGCGGTGCGGTGAACAACGACGAGCCGATCGACATGGTGATGCTCGCCCTGGAGCTCGGGGCGAGCTTCGCTGCGCGGAGCTTCTCCGGCGACAAGGCGCAGCTGGTGCCCCTCGTGAAAGCGGCGATCCGGCACCGCGGCGCGGCCTTCCTCGACGTCATCAGCCCGTGCGTCGCGTTCAACAACCATGCCGGGTCGACCAAGAGCTACGACTTCGTGCGCGAGCACAACGAGGCCGTGAACCGGCTCGATTTCATGCCGCCGCGCAGCGAGATCACGACCAACTATGCGCCTGGAACGGTGCAGGACGTGCTCCAACACGACGGCTCGACGCTGCGCCTGCGCAAGCTCCACGCCGACTACGACGCGAGCGACAGGATCGGCGCGCTCACCTACCTCGCACAGCGCAAGGCCGCAGGAGAGATCGTCACGGGATTGCTGTACGTGAACGAGGAAGCCGACGACCTGCACGCGCTGCTCAATACGGTGGACACTCCGCTCAACCAGCTCGCCGAGAAGGAGCTCGTCCCGGGTGCGGCCGCGCTGGAGAAGTTCAACGCGTCATTGCGTTAGCTGCTGGGCCGAAAAGCGCTAGAATCGCCTGATGCGCGTCTTCTGGCGAACGCTCGCCGTTCTCGGCGGCGTCGTGTTGCTGCTTCTGATCGCGGTTGCCGTCGCGATCCGCAGCGTCGACATCAACGAGTTCATCGGGCCGCTG
>DASVFM010000033.1:0-12430 GCA_036380055.1 Casimicrobiaceae bacterium | reverse complement strand
CGAGCGCGACGAGGGTTGCCACCTCGAGCGTGAGCCGCACCGCAGTCGGCTTGACGTAGTCCATCCAGATGTCGCGCATCCCGATCCAGGCGTGCCAGAGCAGCGCGAGCCCGAAGAGCAGGGTCGCTACGCGAAACGCGGAGCTCGCGAACAGCGTCCGCCACAACGCCTCGTCGATTCCTCCGTGATAGACGGCAACGCCGACCCAGAGCAGGGTGTAGAGCGCTGCCAGTACGGCGGTGACGCGCTGCGCCAGCCAGTCCTTCAGCCCGTAATGGGCGCCGACAGCGATGCGCTTCACCACAGGCGCACCCCGATCGCGACGGTCAGCACCAGGCTGACGATCAGCACGACGAGGCTCGAGCGCCGCGCGGGCGCGAGCTCGATTCCCCGGTGCACGTCGAGCAGCAGGAAGCGGATACCCGCACAGAAATGATGCAGGTAAGCCCAGGCAAGCGCGAACAGGACCAGCTTGACGAGCGGCTGCGCGAGCGCCGAGCGAAGCTGCGCGAATTCCTCGGGTGAGCCGAGGCTGTGCTGCAGACCCAGCAGCAGGAGCGGGATGCCGACCAGGAACAGGCCCGCCCCGCTGATCCGGTGCAGAATGGATACGATGCCCGGCAGCGGCAAGCGGATGCGCAGCAGGTTGAGATAGACCGGGCGCGGCCGGCCAAGCGGTCGCTCTAGGACGGGCATGGCAGAAGTTCCCTCGTATTGCCTGGTCTCACGCGAAGGCGACGAGCGCGCCCGGGGAGCTGTTGCGCGATGAAAATTATACAGGCAATCCGCGCCCCGCGGGCACCGCCGCGGCCGCGAGCACAGCGCGTTCGAGCGAGCTACGCCTGTGGCCGGAGACTGTCAGCCCAGGTCGTTCTGGTAATGGTGGCGGCGCGTCACGCACAGGCCGCGGCGCCACTCGACCGGGCGGTCGCCGTAGGTGCGCGTGACGCGCTCTACGGCGAGCAGCGCTTGGCCGGGCTCGACGCGCAGCAGCGCGGCGGTCGCGGCGTCCGCTGCGACCGCTCGGAGCTTCTCCTGTGCCTTCAGGATGCGCACCGCGAACTGCGTCTCGAACAGGCTGTACATCGAGCCGTGGTACGCCTCCACCCGTGCGCGCGTCATACCTTTGAAGAGCGTGGCGGGCAGGACGATCTCGTCGAGGATTGCGGGCTCGCCGCCGTATTCGAGCAGCCGGCGCAGCACGAACACCGCGCTGCCGGGCTTCAGCTCGAGAGCGCGCGCGACCTCCGCGCTCGCCTTGCCGCGGCGTACGTCGAGCAGCCGGCTTGCCGGGTATTCGTCGCGCCCGTCGTTGCGACGGATGCGCAGGAACCGGAACATCGAGGAGCGCTCCTCGGTGTGCGTGGCGACGTAGGTGCCCTTGCCCTGGCGCCTGACGACGAGGTTCTCCGCCGCGAGCGCGTCGATCGCCTTGCGCACCGTTCCGTGGGAGACAGCGTAACGCGCCGCGAGGTCGAGCTCGCTGGGGATCGCTTGCCCCGGCCGCCACTGCCCGGCGTCGAGGCGTTCGACGAGGAGGTCGCGGATCTGCAGGTACAGCGGCCGGAACGCAGGCGAACGCGCCCTGCGCGCCGCGCGCGAACGCGGCGGTGGCGGTAGGGCAGGGATCGGGCTGAGGGCGCGGCTCTGGCTCAAGACGAATCTGGTTCAAGATTGTCCTATGTCATATATCATATAACATATATAAGACTTGGTTGACACCCCTCGCGCCCGCCCGTAACATGCAAGCGTCACCGGGTGCGGCCGCGGCGCCCAGCCGCGGACCCGCGGACCTCGAATTCCAACGCCGCCCAGGAGTCCCGTCCATGAAGAAGCCCGTCCGCGTAGCCATCACCGGCGCCGCCGGTCAGATCGGCTACAGCCTGCTGTTCCGCGTTGCCAGCGGCCAGATGCTCGGTCCCGACCAGCCCGTCATCCTGCAGCTGCTCGAGTTGCCGCTCGACAAGGCCCAAGCGGCCCTGAAGGGCGTGATGATGGAGATGGAGGACTGCGCCTTCCCGCTGCTGGCGGGCATGAGCGGAGGCGCGGATCCCAAGGTCGCCTTCAGGGACGTCGATCTCGCGCTGCTGGTCGGCGCGCGCCCGCGCGGCCCGGGGATGGAGCGCAAGGACCTGCTGCTCGAGAATGCGAAGATCTTCATCGAGCAGGGCAAGGCGCTCGACGAGGTGGCGCAACGCGGCGTCAGGGTGCTGGTGGTGGGCAATCCGGCCAACACCAACGCCTACATCGCGATGAAGTCGGCGCCGGCCTTGCCGAAGAAGAACTTCACAGCCATGCTGCGGCTCGACCACAACCGGGCTCTCTCCCAGCTGGCGGTAAAAGCCGGCGTCGCGGTCGATTCGATCGAGAAGCTGATCGTCTGGGGCAACCACTCGCCGACCATGTACCCGGACTACCGCTTCGCAACCTCGGGCGGGCAGTCGCTGAAGGAGCGCATCAACGACGAGAACTGGAATCGCAGCGTGTTCATCCCGACGGTCGGCAAGCGCGGCGCGGCGATCATCGAGGCGCGCGGCCTTTCCTCGGCGGCGTCGGCCGCCAACGCCGCTATCGATCATGTGCGAGACTGGCTGTCGGGCAGCGGCGGCCGGTGGGTCACCATGGGCATTCCTTCCGACGGCAGCTACGGAATCCCGGTGGACGTGATGTACGGCTTTCCCGTCACCACCGCGGACGGCGAATACCAGCTCGTGCAGGGCCTCGAGATCGATGCCTTCTCGCGGGAACGAATGAACGCGACGCTGAAGGAGCTCGAAGAGGAGCGCACCGGTGTCGCGGCGCTCCTCGCCTGAAGCGCCCGCCCAGGGAGGGGCATGAGCGGCAAACTGCATCCCGCGGCCGCGCTCTACGGCACCGAACGTGCGCTGCCGCCGCTGCCGCCGTGCGTGCACTACGCAGGGAGCGAGCGCTATATCCGCAAGGCGCTCGAGCTGCAACGCGAACGCGGCCCGGTCTTCGACGTCGCCTGCGACTGCGAGGACGGTGCCCCGATCGGCAAGGAGCGCGCGCATGCCAAGGCAATGGCCGCGCTCATCGCCAGCAAGGAGAACGCCTTCAACCGCGTCGGGGCGCGGATTCACGACCTCACACATCCGGTCTGGCGCAGCGACGTCACCACGCTCATCGGGGCCGCGGGTGATCGGATCGCCTTCGTGACGCTGCCGAAAGCTGAATCGGCTGCCGACGTCGCCCGCTTCCAGCAAGTGCTGCGGAACGAGGTCGCGCGCTGCGGCTGGAACCGGACGATTCCGGTGAGCGTGATGATCGAGACGCCGGCAGCCGTACGCGAGGCGTGGGCGATCGCCGCCCTGCCCGGCGTGGTCAGCCTGGATTTCGGCACGCTCGATTACGTCAGCGCGCACCACGGGGCCATCCCCGCCTCGGCGATGCAGAGTCCGGGTCAGTTCGATCACGCGCTGCTGCGTCGGGCCAAGTGCGAAGTCGCAGCAGCCGCGCTCGCCCACGCGGTCATCCCGGCACACGGCGTGACGCTCGCGCTCGAGGATGCGGCCGCGGTGCGCTCCGACGCGAAGCGCGCACGCGAGGAGTTCGGCTTCCTGCGCATGTGGAGCATCCACCCGGCGCAGATCGATCCCATCGTGAGCGCCTTCCAGCCCGACGCGACCGAGCTCGCCGCGGCGAGCTCCGTGCTCGTGGCAGCGCAGGCGGCTGACTGGGCGCCGATCCGGCACGAGGGCAAGCTCTACGACCGCGCATCCTACCGTTATTGCTGGGAGGTGCTCCTGCGCGCGCACGCGGCGGGCGCTGCACTGCCTCCTGCCGCGGCGGAGTTCTTCGCGCCGGAGTCCGCGACCGCAAAGTCGCTGCGCGTGGAGGTACGCCGGCGATGAGCGACCCGACGCCTGGCGCGCGCCTGCGCGCCGCTGTCACGGCCGAGAAGCCGCTGCAGGTTCCGGGGGCCATCTGCGCCTACCATGCGCTGCTCGCCGAGCGCTGCGGCTATCGTGCCCTCTATCTCTCCGGTGGAGGCGTAGCCGCGGGCTCGCTCGGCGTACCCGACCTCGGGATCACCACGCTCGAGGACGTGCTCACCGACGTGCGGCGGATTACCGATGCCTGCCCGCTGCCGCTGCTGGTCGACGTCGACACAGGCTTCGGCGGCTCGGCGTTCAATATCGCCCGAACCGTGAGGTCGCTCATCAAGCTCGGGGCGGCGGCGATGCACATCGAGGACCAGGTGGGCGCCAAGCGCTGCGGCCACCGCCCCGGCAAGGAACTCGTGTCGAAGGCGGAGATGGTCGATCGCATAAAGGCGGCGGTGGATGCGAGGACCGACCCGGCGTTCGTCGTCATGGCGCGCACCGACGCGCTCGCGGTCGAAGGGCTCGCCGCTGCGATCGATCGCGCCTGCGCCTGCGTGGAGGCCGGCGCCGACATGATTTTCCCGGAAGCGATGACCGAGCTCGCCATGTACCGCAAGTTCGCCGACGCGGTCCGCGTGCCGGTGCTGGCGAACATCACCGAGTTCGGCGCCACGCCGCTTTTCACGCTCGACGAGCTCAGAAGCGCCAACGTCGCGCTCGCGCTCTATCCATTGTCGGCGTTTCGCGCCATGAACAAGGCGGCGCTCGGCGTCTACCAGACGATCCGTCGCGACGGCACGCAGAAGCAAGCGGTCGACGCGATGCAGACCCGGGCGGAGCTCTACGAGGTCCTCGATTACCACCGCTTCGAAGCGAAGCTCGACGAACTGTACGGGAGGAAGAAACCATGAACGACACCTCGCCCGCCGCAGACCCCGGCGCGAAGCCGAAGAAATCGGTCGCGCTGTCCGGCGTGGTCGCCGGCAACACCGCGCTGTGCACGGTGGGCCGCACCGGCAATGATCTCCATTACCGGGGCTACGACATTCTCGACATCGCGGAGGCTTGCGAGTTCGAGGAGATCGCTCATCTTCTCGTGCACGGGAAGCTGCCGACGGCGCCCGAGCTCGCTCACTACAAGGCGAAGCTCAGCGCGCTGCGCGGCGTCCCCGAGCCGGTGCGCGAGATCCTCGAGCGCATCCCCGCCGCGGCGCATCCGATGGATGTCATGCGCACCGCGGTCTCGGCGCTCGGAGCGGTGCTGCCGGAGCGCGACGACCACGGCGTCGCCGGCGCGCGGGACATCGCCGACCGCCTGCTCGCTTCACTTGGCTCGATGCTACTGTACTGGTATCACTGGAGCCACAGCGGCCGGCGCATCGATGTCGAGACCGCGGACGACTCGATCGGCGGCCATTTTCTGCACCTCCTGCACGGCAAGACGCCGCCGCCGCTATGGGTGCGTGCGATGCACACTTCGCTCAATCTCTACGCGGAGCACGAGTTCAACGCGTCGACGTTCACCGCGAGGGTGATCGCCGGCACGGGCTCGGACCTCTACTCCGCCATCGCCGGCGCAATCGGGGCGCTCCGCGGCCCCAAGCATGGCGGCGCGAACGAGTTCTCCTTCGAGGTCCAGCAGCGCTACGACAGCCCCGACGAAGCCGAGTCCGACATCCGCCGGCGCGTGGCAAGCAAGGAAGTCATCATCGGCTTCGGCCACCCCGTGTACACCGTCAGCGACCCACGCAATCGCATCATCAAGGATCTCGCGCACCGTCTGTCGCAGGATGCGGGCAACACGAAGATGTTCGCCATTGCCGAGCGGCTCGAGAGCGTCATGAAGGAAGTCAAGAATATGTTCGCCAACCTCGACTGGTACTCGGCGGTGAGCTATCACATGATGGGCGTGCCGACGGCGATGTTCACGCCGTTGTTCGTCATCTCGCGCACCTCCGGCTGGTCGGCGCACGTCATCGAGCAGCGCCAGGACGGGAAGATCATCCGTCCGAGCGCCAACTACATCGGGCCCGACGACCGGAAGTTCGTTCCGCTGAGGGAGCGTCGATGAGGGCATTGTCCACATTGCTCGCCCTCGCCGTGCTCGGCGCGGCGAGCGCAGCCGGCGCCGAGCGCGGGGACACCCCGTTCGTGGTCAGCTACCGCTGCGATGGCGGTCGCCTCCTCGCTGTCGGCTATCCGGCTTCCCGCGACGCCAGACGCGTCCCCATCCGACTCGAATGGCAGGGTCGGACGGTCGAGCTCGCGTCCGCCCGCGCTGGCTCCGGCGCTCGCTACGTCAGCGTAAGTGCCGACCTCGAATGGTGGAGCAAGGGCAATGGCGGTGACCTCTACCGACTGAGCCGACACCAGCCGCTGCTCACCGGCTGCATTGAGATCACCTGACCGCACGAGTGCCTCGCCTACGCGCGACTGCATCCATTCTGCCGACCCACCCTCGCTGATTTTCGGAGCCACCTTGTCCGCACCGATCTCCAACGTACGCCCCAAGCCGGACCGCGTCCTGGTCGATATCGCCGATTACGTCGCGTCCTACAAGATCGCGAGCACGGAAGCTTACGAGACCGCCCGCTATTGCCTGCTCGACACGCTTGGCTGCGGGCTCGAGGCGCTGTCCTACCCCGCCTGCACGAAGCTGCTAGGGCCTATCGTCCCGGGCACCGTGGTGCCCAACGGGGCCAAGGTTCCGGGCACGCAATTCCAGCTCGATCCTGTGCAGGCCGCGTTCAACATCGGAGCGATGATCCGCTGGCTCGATTTCAACGACACGTGGCTCGCCGCCGAGTGGGGCCATCCCTCGGACAACCTGGGCGGCATTCTCGCCGCGGCCGACTGGCTTTCGCGCAACGCGCTCTCCACGGGGCGCAAGCCGCTCGTCGTGAGGGACGTGCTCACGGCGATGATCAAGGCGCACGAGATCCAGGGCGTGATCGCGCTCGCGAACAGCTTCAATCGCGTCGGCCTCGATCACGTCGTGCTCGTCAAGGTCGCCTCGACCGCCGTCGTTGCGCACATGCTGGGGCTCACGCGCGACGAGATCATCGACGCCGTCTCGCTCGCCTGGGTCGACGGGCAGAGCCTGCGCACCTACCGCCACGCACCGAACACCGGCTCGCGCAAGAGTTGGGCCGCCGGCGACGCCACGGCGCGCGCCGTGCGCCTGGCGCTCATGGCTGCGAAGGGAGAGATGGGCTATCCCTCGGTGCTCACCGCCAGGACCTGGGGCTTCTACGACGTGTCGTTCAAGGGTAAGCCGTTCCGCTTCCAGCGCCCCTACGGCAGCTATGTCATGGAGAACGTGCTGTTCAAGATCAGCTTTCCCGCGGAATTTCACGCCCAGACGGCGGTCGAAGCTGCGATGACGCTGCATCCGCAGGTGAGGAATCGCCTCGACAAGATCCGCAAGATCACGATACGCACGCACGAGTCGGCGATCCGCATCATCGACAAGCGCGGCCCGTTGGCCAACCCCGCGGATCGCGACCACTGCATTCAGTACATGGTGGCAGTGCCGCTGATCTTCGGTCGTCTCACGGCCGCCGATTACGAAGACATCGTGGCCAAGGATTCGCGCATCGACCGCCTGCGTGCGAAGATGGTCTGCGTCGAGGATCGCAAGTTCTCGCGCGACTATCTCGATCCCGAGAAGCGCTCGATTGCCAATGGCATCACGATCGAGCTGGACGGCGGCGAAAGGCTCAAGGAGGTCGTGGTCGAGTACCCGATAGGACACCGTCGCCGCCGGCGCGAAGGTATGCCCCTGCTGCTCGAGAAATTCAGGACCAACCTCGCGCGCCGATTCCCAGCCAAGCAGCAGCGCGCAATCCTCGATCTGGCGCTCGATGACGCGCGTCTCGCCGCGGCACCTGTGCACGAATTCGTCGATTTGTTCGTTATCTGAACCGAGCGCAATCATTCTGTTCAATCCGGAGATCCTCATGCATCGCATCGCTCTCTTCCTCATGCTGGCCTTCGCCGCCGGAGCGGCTCAGGCCCAGGCCCAGAGCCAGGACATTCCCAAGCGGAAGTCCGGCCTGTGGGAAGTCACCAAGACCTCGACGCGTTCGGGCGGATCGACGCGGGTTCTGCAATGGTGCGTCGACGAGAAGACGGACAACGCGCTGATGCAGCTCGCCGAGGGCGGCCGTAGCGAAAAGTGCAAGGTCGGGAAGATGCAGCGTGAAGGTGACAAGCTGATCGTCGACGCCGTATGCATGATAGGCGAGCAAAAGATCGAAGCGAACACCCACGCGGTGATCACCGGCAACTTCGAGTCGGCCTACAAGATCGAGAGCAGCGCGACCTATGCGCATCCGGTGCGCGGCAGGACTGAGGGCACGGCGGTGCTCGCGGGTCGTTGGGTTAGCGCCTGCAAGCCGGGCCAGAAGCCGGGGGATGTCATTCTTCCGAGCGGCGCGAAGTTCAACCCGGGTCAGCCGGGGAGCGGGGCGCCGCCAAAGACGCCGATCACGCCCAGGAGATCAGGGCAGTCCGCGCCCCCTGCCCCGTCCGCGCCAACCGGCACGGCACACTGAGGAACTGCGATGGCACACACCCTCGGCCAATACCGGCAACCGTTCGCGACTGCATCGGGCCAGGCCGCTAAGCTCTATTCGCTGCCCGCGCTCGAGAAGGCCGGCATGGGCAAGATCTCTCGCCTGCCCGTCTGCATCCGCATCGTGTTGGAGAGCGTGCTGCGCAACTGCGACGGAAAGAAGATCACCGAGGAGCACGTGCGCCAGCTCGCAGCGTGGAAGGCGAGCGCACCGCGCACCGAGGAAATTCCCTTCGTGGTCGCCCGAGTCGTGCTGCAGGACTTCACGGGCGTGCCGCTGCTCTGCGCCCTGGCCGCGATGCGCGGCGTGGCGCAGCGGATGGGCAAGAACCCGAAGGTGATCGAGCCGCTCGTTCCCGTGGACCTGGTCGTCGATCACTCGGTGCAGGTCGACTACTACGGGGCGAAGAATGCGCTCGATCTCAACATGAAGATCGAGTTCCAGCGCAACGCCGAGCGCTACCGGTTCCTGAAGTGGGGCATGCAGGCGTTCGATACGTTCAAGGTCGTGCCGCCGGGCATCGGCATCGTGCACCAGGTGAACCTCGAGTATCTCGCTCGCGGCGTGCACGAGAAAGACGGTGTGTACTACCCGGACACTCTCGTCGGCACGGACTCGCACACGACCATGATCAACGGCATCGGGGTGGTCGCCTGGGGCGTGGGCGGCATTGAGGCGGAAGCTGGAATGCTGGGCCAGCCAGTCTATTTCCTGACCCCGGACGTGGTCGGGGTGCACCTCAAGGGCCGCCTCAAGGAAGGCGTGACCGCAACGGATCTCGTGCTCACCGTCACCGAGATGCTGCGCAACGCCAAGGTCGTCGGCAAGTTCGTCGAGTTCTTCGGCGAAGGCGCCGCATCGCTGCCGGTTCCCGACCGCGCGACGATCGGCAACATGGCGCCCGAGTACGGAGCGACCATGGGCTTCTTCCCCGTCGATGAAAAGACGGTCGATTACCTGATCAGCACCGGGCGCACGCAGGCGGAAGTCGAGGCGTTTGAAGCGTATTACCGCGCGCAAGGCTTGTTCGGGATGCCAAAGCCGGGGGCGATCGACTATTCCCAGACGCTCGAGCTCGACCTCGCGACCATCGTGCCGAGTCTCGCCGGACCCAAGCGGCCGCAGGACCGCATTCCTTTGCCCAAGATGAAAGAGGCGTTCGACACGCTCTTCTCCAAGCCGGTCGCCGACAACGGCTTCAACCAGGCGGCGGACAAGCTCGGGCGGCGCTACGCGACGAAGCTCTACAGCGGCGCGGCACCGCAAGTGGACGATGCGACGCAGCAGCTACATAAGGCGGGCGCGCCGCTCGACGTGGTCGAGATGGTGAACAACCGCCCGACTGCCGATCGGATAACGGTCGCCGGCGCCAAGCCGATCGACATCGGCAACGGGGACGTTCTCATCGCCGCGATCACTTCCTGCACCAACACCTCGAACCCCGGCGTGCTCCTCGCTGCGGGCTTGCTTGCGAAGAAGGCGGCAGCGAAGGGGCTCAAGGTGAAGCCCCATGTCAAGACTTCGCTCGCGCCCGGGTCGCGGGTCGTCACCGACTATCTCACCAAGTCTGGCCTGCTCCCGGAGCTCGAGAAGCTCAACTTCTACCTCGCCGGCTACGGCTGCACGACCTGCATCGGCAACGCGGGGCCGCTCGACCCTGCTATCGAGGAGACGATCACGCAGAACGACCTCGTCTGCGCGGCCGTACTCTCCGGCAACCGCAACTTCGAGGCCCGCATCCATCCCAACATCAGGGCGAACTTCCTTGCTTCGCCCCCGCTGGTGGTCGCCTTCGCCATCGCGGGACGCGCGAACATCGACATGACGAGCGAGCCGCTCGGCACCGGCAGCGACGGCAAGCCCGTTTTCCTGCGCGACATCTGGCCGACGGCCGCCGAAGTCGGCGCGCTCATGCAGTACGCGACCGACCCACAGACCTTCCGCCGGCTGTACAGCGATTTCACCAAGGACAATCCGCTCTGGAACGGGATCCCGGCGTCGAAGGGTCAGGTGTACGCCTGGGACAAGTCGACCTACATCGCGGAGCCGCCGTTCTTCAAGGACTTCACCATGCAGCCGGGCCGCGCCCGCGACATCAAGGGTGCGCGGGTCCTCGGCGTCTTCGGCGACTCGGTGACCACCGACCACATCAGCCCGGCAGGATCGATCAAGCCAACGTCCCCGGCAGGCATCTACCTGCAGGAGCGTGACGTCGCCGTGCCCGATTTCAACAGCTACGGCGCGCGGCGCGGCAATCACGAGGTGATGATGCGCGGCACCTTCGCCAACGTGCGCATCAAGAACCTCCTGCTTGCGCCGAAGGCCGACGGCTCGCGCGTCGAAGGCGGCGTGACGATTCAGCAGCCCGAAGGCAAGCAGATGCCGATCTACGACGCGGCGATGGCCTATATTGCTCGTGGGACGCCGACGATCGTCTTCGCGGGAGAGGAGTACGGCACGGGCTCCTCACGCGACTGGGCCGCCAAGGGCACGCAGCTGCTCGGGGTGAAAGCAGTGGTGGCGCGCAGCTTCGAGCGCATCCACCGCTCGAACCTCGTCGGCATGGGCGTGCTCCCTTGTCAGTTCAAGGGCAGCGACAGCGCCGCTTCGCTGCAGATCAAAGGCGACGAGGAATTCGATCTCACCGGCGTCGAGGGAGGAATTCGACCGCAGATGGATGTCGCGCTGACGATCAGGCGCAAGGACGGCACGACGCAGAATGTGCCGCTGCTGCTGCGCATCGACACGCCGATCGAGGTCGACTACTACCTGCACGGCGGGATACTGCCCTTCGTTCTGCGCGAGCTCCTGGCGGCGTAAACTTTCCTTGCAGCGCGCGATACTGCTGTTCCTGCTCGCGGGCCTGTGCCTGTCGTCGCTCGACGCGACGGCGAAGTACCTGGTGCGCGACCACCCGCTGTTCCTCGTCGTGTGGGCGCGCTACGCCGGGCAGATGCTGGTGGTGACACCGTTCGCCTGGCAGCGCGGGGAGCCGGGATTCTGGCGCACGCGGCGTCCGTGGATGCAGCTCCTGCGCTCCACCCTGCTCCTGGTGGCGACGATCTGCTTCTTCGGCGGGCTGCGCTACCTGCCGCTCGCGGAGGCGTCCGCGATCATCTTCCTCGCGCCGATCTTCGTGGTCGTGCTCTCTGGCCCGATGCTCGGGGAGGATCCGAGCCGCGCGCGCTGGATTGCAGTCATTACCGGGTTCATCGGCATCCTGATCCTCGCGCGGCCCGGATCCGCGATCTTCCACCCTGCCGCGCTGCTCCTGGTCGTCGCGGCCGTCTGCAACGCGCTCTTCTTCGTGCTGACGCGCAAGCTCGTCGAGGAGAACGCTTACACGACGCTCTTCTACAGCGCGCTGGTGGGCACGGTGGGCCTGTCGCTCGCGCTGCCCTGGGAGATGGGCGACAGCGCTGCAGGCTGGCGCGAGGCGCTCATGCTGTTGCTGCTCGGCCTGCTCGCCGGCGTCGGCCATTGGCTCGTGATCAGCGCCTACAGCATGGCACCCGCCTCGTCGCTCACACCGCTCGCCTACCTGCAGATCATCTGGGCGACGAGCTACGGTTACCTGATCTTCGGCCAACTCCCCGATCGCTGGTCGGGGCTCGGCATGGCGGTGGTCGTCGCGAGCGGACTGTGGCTAGCGCTGCAGGAGCGCGCCCGCGCGGCGCGTGCCTAGCAGGCTGGCATGGTGCGCTCGTCGCTTCACGATCTCCTTCCGACCAAGCTTCAATCGCGTCCTGGCCTCGGGTCTGACGCCGACGGTCGTGGGGATCGTCGCTGCGCTGCTTCTGGTTCGTACCTTCGGTACAACGGGCGACGAGATGAGGATGGCGGCGAACAGCCACCGACTGGGCGCCTTGATCTCTTACGTATAATGCATGAGCGAAGTCCGTCAAGGGGCAATGCTTTGAGAAAAATGAGAAGTACGATCGCGGCTGGTTTTGTCGCGGGCGCATTGCTTTTTGGCGTGTCCGCAGCAACGGCCCAAGGCGGTGCCGA
>DASVFM010000032.1:0-2881 GCA_036380055.1 Casimicrobiaceae bacterium | reverse complement strand
TCGAGGATGCGGTCAGGCAGGCGCACGCGGCCGCCCACGGCAATCCCGGCGGCGACGTCGGCTGCGACGCAATCCTGGCGGCGATCGAAGATGCCGAGCGCCATCTCATGCTGACCCCGGCCGCGCCGGCCGATACCGGCCTCGATGACGAGTTGATGGGCAAGCCGCCTCGGCGCGCAAGAGCCGCCTAGCGGACGTCGCGCCGACCATCCGCGACCGGCGCTTATTTAGCGGCGAGAAACGGCTCGATCGCGGCGGCGACCGCGGCCGGCCGATCGTGGTGCAGCATGTGTCCCGCGTCGGGTATCGTGACCAGGCGGACGTCGCGCAGAGCGCGCATCCGCTCCTGTAGCCCGTCCTCCCCCTCGCCGAGCCACCGTGGAATGAAGGAGTCGCTCGCGCCCACCCAGAGCACGGGCGCGCTGACGCGCGCCCAGATTGCGCGCACCTCCTCCATTCGGTAGACGATCGGAAACGGCAGCTTGTGCCGGGGATCGGAGACAAGCCGCGCGCTGCCATCGGGCGTCTCTTTCGCCCAGTGCGACGCTAAAAATTCGGCTTTGTCCCGCGGCAGTCGCGGATTCTTCTGCTGCAGCCGGTCGGCGACCGCCGCGAGGCTCGCGTACGGCGCGAAGCCCGGCGGATCGCTGAGCGCATCGAGCCACTTGACGTACTTGGCGGGCGCGGCTTCCGGAGCCTCGGCGGGTATCCCGAATCCGTCGAGCGATACCACTTTCGCAACCCGCTCGGGACGAATGCCGGCATACAGCGTCACGACGTTGCCGCCGAGACTGTGTCCGAGCAGGCGCGCCGGCTCGTCCGGCGCAAAGCGCTCGACGATCGCCTCGAGGTCCGCGATGTAGTCGGCGAACCAGTAGCCATCGGCGCACCATTCGCTCTTGCCGAAGCCGCGCCAGTCGGGCGCAATCACGCACCAGTCGCCCGCGAGCGCGTCGACGAGAAACTGGAAGGACGCGCCGACATCCATCCATCCGTGCAGCATGAAGAGCTTCGGTGCCGCCTGCCGGCCCCAGGTACGCACGTGATACGCGAGGCCGCGTACCTGAACGATCTGCGAGGTCGAGGATTTCACGCGCCTTGTCAGCGCTGCTTCTTGCAGATCGAGTTTCCGTCCTGCCACCCGGTGCGGTACTGACCGTCGTACCTGAAGCGAGTGGCGTCCTTCTTCTCGGCGCCGGAAGCGCTCGTGCAACCGTCGAGATAGCCGGTACGGTACTCGAGCGGGAATCCCTGCAGATTGACGTTCGGAGGCGGAGCGGCGCTCGTTGCCGATGCCGGTTGAGTGTACGGCCCCGGGGGCGGCCCGGAGGGCGGCGCGGGCTGTGGTGCGACCCCGGCGCAGCCCGCCGCGAGCAGCGCGACGATGGCAAGCGTTGAGCGCAGGGAAATGCCTGCGCTCGGGAATGAAATCGGCAAGGAGTCGACTCGGGGTGGCAAATGCAAAGCGAGTAAAATTGTACTCCATGCACGCAGGCGGCTCCCGGTCAGGCACGACTCCCGGTTTCATCCACTTGCGGCTGCACAGCGAGTACTCGATCGTCGACGGGATGCTGCGCATCGACGACGCGGTGGCCGCCGCCGCCCGCGACCGCATGCCGGCGCTTGCGCTCACCGACCTCGGCAATGTCTTCGGGCTGGTCAAGTTTTATACCGCAGCGCGCAAGGCAGGCGTCAAACCGATCATCGGCTGCGATCTCTGGATCACGCACGAAGCCGAGCGCGACGCGCCGCACCGGTTGCTGCTGCTGTGCCAGGCGCGCGAAGGCTATCTGCGCCTGTGCGACTGGCTCACGCGCGCCTACCGCAGCAACCAGCACCGCGGGCGCCCGGAGCTGCGCCGCGACTGGCTCGCCGAGGGCACCGAGGGGTTGATCGCACTGTCCGGGTTCCGCGACGGCGACGTCGGCCAGGCTCTTGTCCAGGGCAACGACGTCGGCGCGACGCAGGCCGCCCAGAGCTGGGCGGAGCTGTTTCCCGATCGTTACTACCTCGAAGTACAGCGCGCCGGCCGCGCAGACGACGGCGCGCTCACCGCTTCGACCGTGCGCCTCGCGGCGGAACTCTCGCTCCCGGTCGTCGCTACGCACCCGGTCCAGTTTCTCTCGCGCGAAGAATTCCGCGCGCACGAGGCGCGAGTGTGCATCGCGGAGGGATATGTTCTGTCGGATCCGCGGCGCCCGAAGCGCTTCTCGCCCGAGCAGCATTTCGCCACGCAGGCTGAAATGGCGAAGCGCTTTGCGGATCTGCCCGCGGCACTCGCGAACAGCGTGGCCATCGCGCAGCGCTGCAACTTCGGGATCGCGCTCGGAAAGAACTATCTGCCCGACTTCCCTGTGCCCGCCGGGCTTTCGATCGAAGAACACTTGCGCCAGCAAGCCGTCGAGGGGCTCGAGGGCCGTCTTGCGCTGCTCTACCCGAACGCGGCGGAGCGCGAAGCTAAGCACACCGAGTACACGGCGCGACTCGAGTTCGAGACGCGCACGATCATCCAGATGGGATACGCCGGTTACTTCCTGATCGTGGCCGACTTCATCAACTGGGCGAAGCGCCACGGAATCCCCGTGGGCCCCGGACGGGGCTCCGGCGCGGGCTCGCTGGTCGCCTACTCGCTCGGCATCACCGATCTCGACCCGCTGCGCTACACACTGCTCTTCGAGCGCTTTCTCAACCCCGAGCGCGTATCGATGCCCGACTTCGACATCGATTTCTGCCAGGACGGTCGCGACCGCGTCATCGAGTACGTGAAGGACAAGTACGGCGCCGAATCGGTATCCCAGATCGCAACTTTCGGAACGATGGCTGCCCGCGCGGTGGTACGCGACGTCGGACGCGTTCTCGACATGCCCTACAGCTTCTGCGA